>JASFUR010000033.1:0-14092 GCA_050050215.1 Gemmatimonadota bacterium | reverse complement strand
GGTCGGCTCCCCGTTCGGCATGGTACAGCTGGCGGCGCTCGGAGCGATCGGCCTCGCCCTCTCGTCTTCGTTCGTGCTCGCGTCACCGGCGATGAGGCAGGCATACCGGATCGGCGCGCACATCGCGTTCATGGCCTGGCTTGCGACCCAGCTCGGACCGTTGGAGCGCGGCCGGGAGTTGATCTCGCTCTCCTGGGGGATCTACGGGATCGTGCTGCTTCTCGTCTCGCTGAGGCTGCGTCAGCGGGGGCTTCAGCTCGCCGGGCTGGCGACCCTCGGCATCGTGGCCGCCAAGCTGGTGGTGGTGGATATGGCGCAGGTGGACGTGATCTGGCGGATCCTGCTCTTCATGGGCTTCGGCGCCGCATTCCTGGGGCTCAGCTACCTCATCAACCGTCAGCCGGAGTCCGACTGAGTCGAGCTCCGGCGCCGCGCCGGACCCGCCGTCGGCGTCAGCGCTCCAGGCGGTCCCGGGTGACGGCCATGTACGTCGCGTCACCCCGTGCGACTTCCTTTCCCTGGGCGTTGGTCACGACGGCCTCCGCGTGGATGACCTGTCGGCCGAGGCGGGTGACACGGGACTCGCACAACACGGCGTCCTCGGAGACGGGTCGGAAGTACTTGATGCGCAGGTCGATCGACACGAGGGCGCCGCCCTGCTCACGCAGCTCCTGGAAGCGATCGGTGAGCAGGAGCGCGTGCGCGATGCCCGTATCGACGAGGGAAGCGATCACCCCGCCGTGCATGATGCCCGCCGGCTGGTTCAGATCTTCGCGATGTGTCAGGCGGGTCTTGGACCAGCCCGGCTCCAGGTCGACGATCTCGAGCCCGATCAGGTTGAAGAACGGAAACTGTCGCGAGAAGGCGAGAATGCCTTCGCGGCTGAAGCGGTCGTGCTCCTCGCTCACCCGTTTACGTAGGTGAGGTATCCGTGCGGGTCGTCGTTCTCGGCCTTCACCGTGGCCATGAACTCCTTCTGCAGGGCGAGCGTGACCGGGCCGATGGTGCCGTCTCCGATCGGGATCCTGTCGACGCTGCGGATCGGCGTGATCTCGGCCGCGGTGCCCGTGTAGAAGAGCTCGTCGACGTTGTAGACGCTCTCGCGCGGCACCGGCTGGCAGACGACCTCGTACCCGAGGTCGTTCGCCATCGTCATCACCGCGTCCCGGGTGACACCGACGAGCGACGTTCCATCCAGGATCGGCGTGTAGATGATGCCGTCCCGCACGAGGAAGAGGTTCATCCCCGTGCCTTCGCTGACGAGCCCGTCCGGACCCAACGCGATCGCGTCCGCGTACCCGTCCGTGACGGCCTCCATCTTCATGAGCTGGGCGTTCACGTACTGGCCGCCGGCTTTCGCACGGGCGGGGAACGTATTGGGCTTTGCACGCTGCCACGACGAGACGCAGACGTCCACGCCGCCCTGCAGGGCGCCCTCGCCCAGGTACGTACCCCACGGCCAGGCCGCGATGTACGTCTCGATGGGACTGTTGAGCGGGTTGAGGCCCATGCCGCCGTACCCCCGCAGGATCATCGGCCGGATGTAGCAGTCCTCGAGCTCGTTCTTGGCCACCGTCTCGCAGCACAGCTGGGCGATTCGGTCCTCGGTGTAGTCCGGGATCATCCGATAGATGCGCGCGGAGTCGAAGAGCCGTCGGATGTGCGAATCGAGCCGGAAGACGGCCGGGCCCTTCGGCGTGTTGTACGTGCGGATGCCCTCGAAGACCGAGGTCCCGAACTGTACGGCGGTGGTGAGCAGATGAAGCTTCGCCTCCCCCCATGGCACGAACTCGCCGTCGTGCCATATCCAGTTCGATTCCTGCATGGTGATCTTCGCCATGACCCGGTCCTTTGAAAGAGCTTCCGGAGCGCTAGCGGTCCTGGAAGTACGTGTCCGTCCCCTCCAACCAATCCTGACGAGGGGGACTGAAGATATCGACGTCGAGGGTATCCTCTAAGGCCTCCGCCCGGTGCGGAACGTTGGACGGGATGAAGAGGACCTCGCCGGCGGACACCACCACCTCTTCCACGTCGTCGGTGCCCTCTTGTCCGATGTGGAAGCGCAGCGCCCCCGACAGGATCCACGAGAGCTGCTCGTTCTCGTGCGAGTGCCAGGGCACGATGGCGCCTTCGTCCAGAAAGACCTTGGCCAACATCATGCGCTCGCCGGTGAACAGCTGGCGGCCGATGCCGTCCGTCACGGCCTCGCGGGGGACGTCGTCCCACTTCTCGAGTCGGATTCCGTGGGCGCTCATCTCGCAGTCGCTCCTTGTGATTCGGTGGGGACGGCAATCGGTGCCCGGGCGGCCCCGCTGTCAATGCCTCTCGGACGAGTCGCCCCGGTGGATCCCGAGGGACGCGGTGGGGTTCGACACGCGCGAAACCACCGTCGGCCGGAGGCGGAGATGGCAGATCCCAAGGACAGAACGGAAGAGGAGTGGCGGGAGATTCTCGATGAGCCGTCGTATCGCGTTTTGCGCGAGAAGGCGACGGAGCGTCCGTTCACCGGGGAGTACAACGATGAGAAGAGGAAGGGCACCTACCGCTGCAAGGGTTGTGGGGCCTTGCTCTTCGCCTCGGACACGAAGTTCGACTCCGGATGCGGATGGCCCTCGTTCTACGAGCCGGCGGACGGCGCGAGCATCCGCGAGGAGGCCGACCACAGCCACGGGATGTCGCGCACCGAGGTTCTCTGCGACGCGTGTGGAGGTCATCTCGGGCACGTCTTCCCCGACGGACCCCGGCCCACCGGGCTTCGCTACTGCATCAACTCGGTGGCGTTGGATCTGGAGCCGGAGGAGGGGGAGTAGCACCGTGAGCCCGATGAGCCACTGCGGTGGGCGACAACGCGCGGCGAGCTCACGAGCTCGCCGCCGCGCGGCCCTTCTCGGCGCGAGCCTGCTGATCCTGGCCGCCTGCGGCGGTCCCGAGCCCCCTCCGGGTCCGGGGACCGTAATGGGCTACGCCCCGGACCTGCGGGGCCAGCGCGTCATGATCCTGCCGGTCCAGAACAACCTGGGTGTCAGGGGGGATCCCGACGCGGAGCTGACCTTCGCCCTCCACGAGCGCGACGTCTCGGTGGAATGGGTCTTCCCGGAAGAGTTGGAGGAGGTGCTCGCTCGCTCTCCGGGCTATGGCGCGAGCATGCACGGTCTGCCGGTCGGCAACTTCCTCGCCGCGGAGGTCTTGAGGATCGGCGACCCCCTGTACGGCGAGATCCGGAGGCTCTCTGCGCTGGTGGACGCGCAGATCGCGTTGCTGCCGGTACAGGTCGCGCTCGCGACCGACCCGCCACCCGATACGACTGCCGGCCCGGAAGTCCCGCTTCAGCCGACGGTGAGGGTCTGGACGGCGCTCATTCGGGTGCGCACCGGTCAGGTGATCTGGTTCTCGGTCCTCGATGGTGGCGTGTACCCGTCGGGCGATCCCCGGGGACTCGCCTCGGCCATGGAAGAGATGACCCGCGCCCTGCTCTGGTATTCGGACACGTGAGAACGACCCGGCGCGGCAGTCGGGCCGCCGCGTGCTCCTCCAGGCTCGTGTTGCCGCTCGCGCTCGCGGGAGGCCTCCTGGTGACGGCGTGCCAGGGACCCGTGGCGCTGTCCCTGCCGAGCGTCGACGAGCTGGAGGAGAACTACGCCTCGGTCGCGGCCGGCCTCGAGGAGGCCGAAGTCAACGGCAACGTCGCCGTGATCGTCGTTCGCCAGTCTTCCGACCAGCTCCGTCGCGGGGGAACGATCTGGGCACGGGTCGGGCCATACATCTACCTCTTCAGCGAGGAGACCCGGAAGCTGTTCGAGGACTACGACGGTCTCGCGGGCGTGCGCGTCATCACGCGGACCTCTTCGGGAAGCACCGTCGCCAACGCCCTTCTGACGCGGGACGAGCTGACGAGCGTCCTCTGGCGGCGCTCGCTCAATATCTCCGGACGGGCCCGGCGCGACGGCACCGACCGGGTTACCCTTCTCGAGGATCTCATCGAATGGGGTGAGGACCACACCGAGTTCGAGTACAACCCACGCTACGTCCCCAGATAGGACGCCCGCCCACCGCGCTGGAGGCCGGTCGATGTCCCGTACCATCACTGTGATTCCCGGCGACGGCATCGGACCGGAGGTCACCGATGCCACGCTGACCGTGTTGAACGAGGCCGGGGCGGACCTGGAGTACGACACGCAGCTGGCCGGGCTTACGGCGCTCAAAGAGGCCAGAAACCCGCTGCCCAAAGCGACCCTCGAGTCGGCCGAACGGAACCGGGTCATTCTCAAGGGCCCGCTGACGACCCCTTCCGGCTCGGGCTTCCGCTCCATCAACGTCGAGATCCGGAAGACGTTCGATCTGTACGCGAACGTGCGGCCGGTTCGCACGATCGTTCCGGGTGGCCGATACGAGGACATCGACCTCGTGCTCATACGTGAGAACACCGAGGGCCTGTACGTCGGAGTCGAGCACTACATCGGCATGGAGGGCGACCCACGCGCGGCCGCCGAGTCGGTGATGATCATCACGCGCTTCGGCGCGGAGCGCATCATCCGCTACGCGTTCGAGTACGCGCGCTCCCGCAGTCGGAAGAAGGTCACCCTGGCTCACAAGGCCAACATCCTGAAGTACACGCAGGGCCTCTTCCTCGAGGCCGCCGAGGACGTCGCGAAGGACTTCCCCGATATCGATTCGGAGGACCGGATCATCGACGCGACGGCGATGCAGCTCGTCCTCGACCCCTACCGGTTCGACGTGCTGGTCATGGAGAACATGTTCGGCGACATCCTCTCCGATCTGATGGCCGGGCTCGTCGGGGGGCTCGGATTCGCGCCCGCCGGCAACATCGGGGAAGACGCCGCGATGTTCGAGGCCGTGCACGGCTCGGCTCCGGACATCGCCGGCCAGGGGGTGGCCAATCCGACCGCGCTGCTCCTGTCCGCATGCCTCATGCTCGAGCATCTCGGCGACGACGACACGGCCGACCGGATCCGTGGCGCGATCGACACGGTGGTGCGCGCGGGTGAGGTGCGCACCGTGGACATGGGTGGGTCCGCGACCACGGGGGAGTATACGCGAGCGCTTGTCGGGGCACTGTAGCATGGCCCGCGAGCGGAAACCGACGTGGCGGGACCGGTACCCCGACGAGGTGACATGCGTACGGTGTCTGGAGGAGTATGATTCGGCAGACCTCGACCGCATGCTCTGGTGCGTGCGCTGCCGTGCGCGGGCCCGGAACAGGGCCGCGTGGCTCGGCTGGATCGGGGGCATGATCTTCGGAGGTGGCGTCGCGGTGTACATATGGACGACGATCCGCCCGTCCGACCTGGTCATGGGCGGTTGGATCGCGACACTCGTCGCCGCCGTCTGGATCGGCTCGAAGATCGCCCGGGAGCTCGTCTACGGCTTCATGCGCTTCCGGAACGCGCACGCGGTGGAGGCCTCGCCGCCCGACACTGCCGAAGACGGACCCGGCGCATAGATTCCGCGCAGTCCCGCACATCAGCCAACCCAGACAACGGGGTTTTCTGCCGATGGCCAGGTTCGAAGGCATCGACTTCTACGACATCGACGCGCTCCTCTCCGAAGAGGAGCGCATGGTCCGCGACACGGTCCGCACGTGGGTCGAGGACCGCCTCATGCCGGTCATCGGCGATGCCTACATAGCCCGGAAATTCCCCCGGGAGCTCATTCCGGAGCTCGCGGAGCTGGGGGTTCTGGGCGCGAACCTGCCCGAAGAGTACGGCTGCGCGGCGCTGAACAACGTGGCGTACGGGCTCATCATGCAGGAGCTCGAGCGAGGCGATTCGGGCCTGCGGTCGTTCGCGTCGGTCCAGGGCGCGCTCGTCATGTACCCGATCTACGCCTTCGGCTCGGAGGAGCACCGCAAGACCTGGCTGCCGAAGCTGGCGTCCGGCGAAGCGATCGGGTGCTTCGGCCTGACGGAGCCGGACTACGGCTCGAATCCCGCCGGCATGATCACGACGGCCAAGAAGACGTCGGACGGGTGGGTCCTGAACGGCGCCAAGATGTGGATCACGAACGGTTCCATGGCCGATGTGGCCGTCGTCTGGGCGCAGACCGGCGAGCTGGGGGACGTGAAGGGGATCCGTGGCTTCGTGGTCCCGACCGACACACCCGGCTTCAGTGCCAAGGACCAGAAGGGCAAGCTGTCGCTGCTCGCGTCGGATACGAGCGAGCTCGTCTTCCAGGACGTGGAGCTTCCCGAGGATGCGATGCTTCCCGAGTCCACGGGCGGGCTGAAGAGCCCGCTCATGTGCCTGACGCAGGCTCGCTACGGCATCGCCTGGGGTTCCGTCGGAGCGGCGATGGCGTGCCTCCACGAGGCGCTGTCCTACGCGAAGGAACGCGTCATGTTCGGCTCCCCCATCGGCCAGAAGCAGATCCAGCAAGTCAGATTGGCGGATATGCTGACGGGTATCACGCAGGGGCAGATGCTCTGCTACCGTCTGGGTCGCATGAAGGACGAAGGCACGATGACGCCGCAGCAGGTCTCGCTCGCCAAGAGGGCGAACGTCGACATGGCGACGAACGTCGCCAGGGAGGCGCGCCGGCTCCTGGGCGGCAACGGCATCCTGGTCGAATACCACTCCATGCGACACATGGCCAATCTGGAGTCGGTCTATACGTACGAGGGGACGCACGACGTGCACTCGCTCATTCTGGGCCAGACGCTTACGGGTCTCGCCGCCTTCTGAACGACGCCCCAGGGTAGCGAGCCGTGTCGAGCGGGCTCAGGCCCCTGCGCTGGAGGGCCGCCTCGATGTTGGTCGGTGCGGGCCTGGTCTTTGCCTGGGTGTGGATGTCCGGTCGTACGTCGCACCTCATCCAGATCGACTACCGATGGGGCCGCGGATTTCTGGACAGCGCCGAGGTCGAGATCGACGGCGAGGTCGTGGGCGTGCTCGAGCCCTATGGCGAGGGGAACTACGTGACGGGCTTCCGAGTCGAGCCGGGTGAGCACGTCGTTCGCGTGCTCCGCGAAGGCTGTGAGGCCGTGCCCGAGACGGTCGTGCTGGGAGGCACGGACGGCCGTCTGGCTTCGTTCATGGCCGATGTGGACGACGGCTTCCGCTGCCGCGTCCTACTCCGCTGACGTCGGCTCGGTCTTAGCGGGCTCTTCCCCGGGCTCCCTCTCCTGCTCATCGGGCTTCTTCTCGATCTTCACGAGATTGATCGACTGGAGCCTCTCCGTCTTGGCGCGCGATCTCTCGCGGAGCATGTGCAGCGCGAAGAGGAGCAGCCCGATCCCGATCGCCATGAGCGGCCAGTTGTAGACGGTTTCGCCCACCGCGAACGTCGAGATGATGTCCTTGAGCGACCCCGGCGCGCTGGGCTTGAGAAGCGGGTCGGCCGTCTCCAGCTCGATCGTATACGAGATGGTGTCGTAGGGGACCATCACCCGGTACGCGACCCACGGCAGGCCTCGGCTCTGCGTCTGAATGCGCTCCTCCCAGCCCCAGGCTTCGCGCCCGTCGATCGTCAGGGGCTCGATGTCGCCGAACGTGACTTCGGGGTCGTCGGGATGTGCGCGCATGGAGTCCTGCGCCACGATGACGTCCGCGACCGTGAGTGTGCCCGTGTACCCATTGATGCGGATGGTGCTGTGCGGTGGCACCGATTGCACCCAGGCGTCGTGGTAGACGTCCTGGAGGTACGCGAACATCGGGTGTCGGTCCCGGGAGTCCGGCTGGAGCAGGAAGCCCTGCGGGGGGTCCTGCAGCTGGGGCCCCTCGAACGCGGGCATGTCGCAGCCCGCGAAGGCGGACAGGGCCAGCAGAGTTGCGAGGGTGCCACGGTGGAGGCCGGGCGTACCGTCGACGGATCGTGACATGGTCGTGCCTCCTCTCGGTCGTCCGGGTGCAATACGTCCCCGGCCGTCCGGCCATGTCAACAGTTCAGGCGCGGCGTTCCTGGATGGAGTCCACGACCTGGCCGGCGACGCCCGGCACGATCGAGAGCACACCCACGACCAGCCAGTCGACCGCGCTGAGCGGGACGGTGCGCAGGACCTCCGCCAGGGGTGGCCAGTGGACTGCCAGGATCTGCAGCCCCAGCACCAGGGGCACGGCCGCGACGGCCCACCGGTTCGCGGTCGCCCGCTTCCAGCTGAGGACGGGCCCTCGACTCCTCGCGTTGCCCAGGTGGAAGAGCTGAGCGAGCGCCAGCGTCATGAATGCGATCGTGACGGCGCGCTCGGGCTCCCCGGCCTGCAGCGCCCAGCCGTACCCCAGCAGGGTGGCGCCCGTGATGAGCGAGGCGTAGAAGAGCATTGAACGGAGGAATGGACCGGACAGGATGGCTCGTTCGGGATCGCGCGGTGAGCGCTCCATGACGCCCGGCTCCGCGGGCTCCATGGCGAGGGCGAGCGCGGGGAACGTGTCCGTGACCAGGTTCAGCCAGAGGATCTGAAGCGGGAGGAGCGGCAGCGGAAGCGTGGCCAGGCTCGCCAGGAGCAACACCAGAACCTCAGCGAGGTTACAGCTGAAGAGGTAGAACACGAACTTGCGGATGTTCTCGAAGATGACGCGCCCTTCCTCCACGGCGGCGCCCACCGTCAGGAAGCGGTCGTCGTTGAGAACGATGTCGGCGGTCTCCTTCGCGACATCGGTTCCCCGCCGGCCCATGGCCACACCGACGTCGGCCTTCTTGAGGGCCGCGGCGTCGTTCACGCCGTCCCCGAGCATCGCCACGATCTCGCCGCGATCCTGGAGCGCCGAGACGATGCGGAGCTTGTCCTCCGGGCTCACGCGGCTGAAGACGCCGATGGCCTCTTCCTCGGAGGCGAGCTGTTCGTCGGTGAGGTTCCGAAGCTCCCGTCCGTCGACGGCACGGTGGCCTTCCTCGAGGGCTCCGAGCTCCCGCCCGATGGATTCCGCCGTCGCGCGCTGATCGCCCGTGATCATGACAGTGCGGATGCCGGCCCGCCGGAAGGTCTGGATGGTTTCGCGCACGCCCTCGGCCGGAGGGTCGGCGATGCCCACGAGGCCGAGGAAGGTCAGGTCCTCCCCGTCGGAGTCACCCGTCCCGGACGCCAGCGCGATCACGCGCAGACCGCGGGCCGCGAGGTCCTCGTTCGTCTCGTCGAGTCGAGTGCGAGCCGACTCGTCCAGCGGTCGGTCGGCGTCGTCGACGGCCCACCGTGTGCATCGCTCCAGTACCGTCGCTGGCGCACCCTTGAGGAACGTGATCGTTTCGGCTCCTCGACGGTGGATAGAGGCGCTGGAGCGGCGCTCGCTCGAGAAGGGGATCTCGCCCACGCGGGGGAGCTCCCGCAGCAGGTCGTCGGCGCGCACCCCGGCCTTCAGCGCCAGGACAGTGAGGGCGGCGTCGGTCGGGTCCCCGACCATGCTTCCGTCCTCGATCCTGGCCCGGCTCGTGAGCGCGGCCGCTGTCAGGAGCTTCTCGAGCCACGGATGGGCCGCGGGGTCGACCGGGGTGCCGGCGACCTCGAGCCTGCCCGTCGGGGCGTAGCCGGAGCCGGTGACGTCGATCCGTCGACCGGATCCGATGACGACGGTCGCGGTCATCTGGCCGGCCGTGAGGGTCCCGGTCTTGTCGGTGCAGACGACGGTGGTCCCGCCGAGCGCCTCGACGGCGGCGAGCCGCCGGACCATCGCCTGCCGCCGCGCCATCCGTCGGAGGCCGACCGCGAGCGCGATCGTGGCCACGGCCGGTAAACCCTCGGGCACGGCCGCGATGGCCAGCGCGATCCCCGTCTCGAGCATGCGGCCGAAGGGGGCTCCCTGGATCATGCCGAGCGCCGTGACGACGGCCGCCACGCCGAGCGTGAGCCAGACCAGCCGTTTGCCCAGCTCGTCGAGCCGGCCCTCCAGCGGGGTGCGGCTCTCCCCGACCTGCGCGACGAGCGTCCCGATCCGCCCGATCTCCGTCAGCGCCCCGGTGCCGACGACGACGGCCGAGGCACGCCCGACGTAGACCGAGGTGCCGGCGTAGACCATCGACTGCCGCTCTGCGAGCGGGGTGTCGACCTCCTGCATCGACCCGGCGGCTTTGTTGACCGGTAGCGACTCCCCCGTCAGCGGCGCCTCGTTCGTACGCAGCTCGGCGGACGTCAGCAGGCGGGCGTCCGCCGGGACCCGGTCGCCTTCCTCGAGCTCGATGACGTCTCCCGGCACGAGCCCGTCCGACGCGATGCTCTCGACCCGTCCGTCACGCACCACCTTGGCCGTGGGAACCTCGTACGCGAGAAGGGCATCCATCGCGCGGCGAGCTCGCAGCTCGACCACGAAGCCCATGACGGTGTTGATCGCGAGGACCGCCCCGATGGCGCTCGCCTCCAGCAGGTCTCCGAGGAAGAGCGCGATTACGGCCGCAGCGACGAGGAGGCCGACCACCAGGCTCGCGAACTGGCTGAGCAGGATGCTCAGCGCGGAGACCTGCTTGGACCGTGCCAGGCGGTTGGGGCCGAAGCGATCCAGCCGCGCCCGCGCGTCGTGGGGAGTCAGCCCGTCACGCGCGCTCCCGAGGCGCTCCAGGGCCTGCCCGGGATCGAGGCGGTGCCAGGCGACAGTGACGAGCTCTTCGGCACCGGCCGACGGGGTAGCTTCCGGGCCGCCGGAGTCCGGTGTGCGCATCGTCGCGACGGCGCGCCTAGCCTGTGTGGGCGGAGAGGCCTTCCACCGCGCGGAGGCGCTGGATCCAGCGCGACACGTCGCTGGCCGAGATGATGCCCACGAGCTGGCCCCGATCCACCACGAGGGCCCTGCCGCCGGCCGCCGGCCGGCTTATCTCGCGGAGCGCCTCTTCGACGGTCGTGCCGGGCTCGATCACGGCGCATTCGGCGAGCGGCACCATCGCGTCCGCGACCCTCAGCTCGTGGCGCTCGTCCGCCGGGATCCGCTTCACGCCCTCGAGCGTGACCATGCCGACGAGCTCGCCCTCGTCCAGGACCGGATAACTGCCGTACCTCAGGCGCATGAAGTGCTCGTGCACCAGCTGCTCCAACGGCATCCGGGAAGAGACGACCTCGGGTTGCGGGGACATGAGGTCAGAGGCGACGAAGCCGGACAGCAGGTCGTGGAGGAGCTGCTGCTGTAGCGAGGTCCCGGCCAGGTTCCGCAGGAACCAGCCGATGAACACGAACCAGAGGCCGCCTACGGGAGCCCCGGAGAGAGCCTGGATGGCACCGAGCACCATCAGCAGGGTCCCGAAGGCTCGTCCGCCGCCCACTGCCCACCGAGTGGCCTTCGCCTTGTCGCCGGTCGTCTTCCACGCGATGGCCCTGAAGACCCGACCGCCATCCAGGGGAAACCCCGGAACCATGTTGAAGACCGCGAGCGCCAGGTTGATGAAGGCCAGGTAGGATGCGACACCTACGATGGCATCGTTCCACCCCGACGAGACGGCGAAGAGCGTCAGGACGTAGAAGAGCCCCGAGAGCACCAGGCTGGTCACCGGACCGATGCCCGCGACGAGCATCTCGTCGACGGGGGTATCCGGCTCACGGGTGGCCATGGCCATGCCGCCGAACATGAAGAGGGTGATGCCCGCCACCGGGATGCCCTTCGCCCGGGAGACGACCGAGTGCGACAGCTCGTGCGTGAGCAGCGAGGCGAAGAAGAGCAGCGTGCCCGCGGCACCCATCAGGAAGTGGGTGCGCCCGTTCAGGTCCGGATACTCCTGCGGGAAGACCGCGACCGCGAGGGACCAGAAGACCAGGAAGAAGATCACGAACCACGACAGATCGATGCGGATCTCGAATCCGAGCACGGATCCGAGTCTGATTCCACCCGCCGTACGCGGGCCGCGTTGGGGTTCCGTTGCCATGTAGGAAAGGTATGGATCGGAGCTAACTTGGATACATGCTGACCACGACGGCCCGCTCCGTTCCTGCGGTCGCGTTCCTGGCGGCGGTGACGCTGGCGACGACGGCATGCGGTGAGCCGAGGACGACCACGGAGCTCGCGGGCGCCACCATGGGCACCGCTTACCGCGTCGTGGTCGAGTCGGAGAGCCCGCCCGACGACACGACAGCCCTCGGGGCCCTCGTGGAGGGAGAGCTCACGCGTCTGGAGCGTCTCATGTCCACGTACGACCCGGCGTCCGATGTCTCACGGTTCAGCGCCTACGACGGGACGGATCCCTTCGCCGTGGATTCTTCGCTGGTCTCCGCCGTGCTGACGGGCCTGGAGATCGCACGGCGTTCGGGCGGGGCCTTCGACCCGACCGTGGCGGCCCTTGTGGACGCCTGGGGCTTCGGTCCCGGAGACGACCCTCCGCCCGACTCGGCGGTCGTGGCGTCGCTCCTGCGGCATGTCGGCTACTCCAGGCTTTCGGTGGACTCGGCCGCGGGCACCCTGTCGAAGTCGGACCCGGACGTGCGCATCGATCTGTCGGGCATCGCGAAAGGCTACGCCGCCGATCTGGTCGCGGAGCGTCTCCGCGAGCAGGGCTATGAGAGCGCGCTCGTCGACGTGGGGGGCGAGCTGCACGCCCTCGGGAGGCACCTGGACGGACGCCCCTGGCGCGTGGCGGTGGAAGGTCCCGGGGCGGTCGCTCCCGAGCTCTTGGGCACCATAAACCTGGTCGACGAGGCGATCGCGACGTCGGGGGACTTCCGCAACTTCTACGAGCACGACGGCGTGCTCTACGCGCACATCATCGATCCGCGGACGGGCTTCCCCGTCCGCTTCCGGGGCTTCTCGGTCAGCGTCGTGCATCGCGACGGGGCAATGGCCGACGCCTGGGCGACCGCGCTGAGCGTTCTGGGACCGGACGCGGGGTTCGCGCTCGCGGAGCGCGAGGGTCTGGCGGCCGTATTCGCCGCGAGGGGATCGGAGGGGGTCGCGACACGGTCCACGTCGGCCATGGGGGAGCGGCTGCGGCTCGAACGGGCTCCCTAGCGTGCGAGCTCCCGCTGCACGGTCACGGCACCCGTCGGACGGCCTCCTGCAGCCCGGGTAGGAGCAGCTCGGAGAAGTCGTCGTCGCCCTCCCTGACGAGCAGGTAGAGGGCCGTCAGGAAGGCGGCGGTGTTGTGTCGCTTGGCGAGGCCCGCTTCCGACTGGAAGGCCTCGGACCAGTCGGCCAGTGGTGCCGGTTGGGTGAGATCGCCGAGCCAGCGCGTCCAGTCGGCTTCCGACCGGAGGCCACGCGACGCGGCGTAGTACACCACGCGGGCGAGCCGCTCCGGCTCACCGTAGACGTAGAAGTGCTCTCTCCGCGGAGCGACCTGCGAGGCGAGCGCGGACAGGATGCGCTCCAGACCCTCCTCGCCGACGCGCGCGTTGAGCGAGAGCTGAAGGAGGAGGTCCGCTCCGTGCGCGACCCCATGGCGCCAGCCGTCGCGCTCGTCGAAGCCGCGGTAGTCGTCGACGCTGGGCAGATACCGGACTGAGGCGGCGACCATCCCGTCGAGCTGCGCGTCCGTCAGGAAGGGGGTCAAACGATCCATTCGTGCGACCTCGGCGAGCGCCAGGGCGGCAAAGGGCCGCGTGAAGCCGCGGGAATCCGGGTACTCCGGTGCGATGTGCGGCAGGAGGCGGTCGAGGATCCGCCCGGCCGTGGCCGACGAAAGCAAGTCGTTCCGCATCCACGTCGAAAGCGCCTCGAAGGCGACGCCGTCGCGCAGCGCGGGATCCGGGTCCTCGAGGCAGTCCAGGAGCGCCAGGGCGAGCGAAGCGCGCATCTCGTCGTCGTCGACCTGGAACTCCCGGGCCTTCAGCGCGAGCAGGTCTGCACGGGCGTACGAGTCGGGCGGGCAGGCGGCTCGGGCGGTCGCCGGTGTCGAGGTCAGGGCGAGGCCCACGGCCATCGCTCGTATCAGGCGGTTGCGGATCCGGCAGACGAACATGCGCCCATCCTGGAGGAGCTTCCTATGTGCGGCAAGGAGCTACCACATGGCGCGGCGCTCGGCGGGATGACATCCTTCGGCATGGGCACCGGGGAGCGGTCGGTCGGAGCGGGCAGGGTGGCCGCGACACGCCTCTACGATCTGGCGTACGAGATCGACCTCGATCGCCTCGAGCAGGACTTCCGGGAGTCGGCCACTCGGCTGACCTTCGTACGAGCGCGCCCGAAGGCCGTCTCCTACGCCCGCGCTCCGGTCGACATCAACCTCGGTCCGACAC
>JASFUR010000032.1:12500-14205 GCA_050050215.1 Gemmatimonadota bacterium | reverse complement strand
AAGCCGACATCGAGGTGCCAAACCGCCCCGTCGATGTGAACTCTCGGGGGCGATAAGCCTGTTATCCCCGGCGTACCTTTTATCCGTTGAGCGACGGCCCTTCCATTCGGAACCGCCGGATCACTAACGCCTACTTTCGTACCTGCTCGATCCGTCGATCTCGCAGTCAAGCTCCCTTATACGTTTACGCTCTTCGTGCGATTACCGACCGCACTGAGGGAACCTTTGCGCGCCTCCGTTACTCTTTGGGAGGCGACCGCCCCAGTCAAACTACCCGCCTGCCACGGTCCCCGGAGAGGATTCACTCCCCTGGGTTAGAGCCTCAATATCACAAGGGTGGTATTTCACTTGTGGCTCCACGACACCTAGCGGCATCGCTTCAAAGCCTCCCACCTATCCTACACATATGGTACCGAGACCCAATGGCAAGTTGTAGTAAAGGTGCACGGGGTCTTTTTGTCCTGTCGCGGGTAATCGGTATCCTCACCGATACTCCAATTTCGCCGAGCTTGTGGAGGAGACAGCGCCCAGATCGTTACGCCATTCGTGCAGGTCGGAACTTACCCGACAAGGAATTTCGCTACCTTAGGACCGTTATAGTTACGGCCGCCGTTTACCGGGGCTTCAGTTCAGAGCTTTGGACCGAAGTCCTAACCCCTCCCTTTAACCTTCCGGCACCGGGCAGGCGTCAGTGCCTATACGTCGTCTCAGCGACTTAGCAGACACCTATGTTTTTGCTAAACAGTCGCCTGGGCCGATTCTCTGCGGCCCGCTTCGGCTCCCCCAGCGTTGGGTTCACCTAACACGGGCTCCCCTTCTCCCGAAGTTACGGGGACAGTTTGCCGAGTTCCTTCTCCACAATTCACTCGAGCACCTTAGGCTTCTCGCCTCGCCTACGTGTGTCCGTTTACGGTACGGTCGCAGCATGAACTCCCCTACGAGGCTTTTCTCGGCGGCATGATTAGGGACCCTTGGCGGGGCTCGAAAGCCCCTTCGGCATCGGCGCTCGGCTAAGGGAACGGATTTGCCTACTCCCCATCGCCTACCACCTTACATCGGAAATCCACCACCCGACGGTCCTTTCACTTCCGCGTCCCCCCTCAGGGTCGAACGCGCATACTGCGGTACAGGAATGTTGACCTGTTTCCCATCGCCTACGCCTTTCGGCCTCGGCTTAGGGACCGACTAACCCGGAGCGGATAAGCCTGGCTCCGGAACCCTTAGGCTTTCGGTGACAGAGATTCTCACTCTGTTTCTCGCGTACTCATTCCGGCATACTCACTTCCCTGCGCTCCACGGAAGCCCTTTCGGGTCCGCTTCTAAGCCCAGGGAACGCTCCCCTACCATGTTTCGACTCCGAAGAGTCGTCCCATCCATAGCTTCGGCGGCGTGCTTGAGTCCCGACCATTATCGGCGCGGATCCACTTGACTAGTGAGCTATTACGCACTCTTCAAAGGCATGGCTGCTTCTAAGCCAACCTCCTAGTTGTCTCTGCAAATCCACATCCTTTCTCACTTAGCACACACTTAGGGGCCTTAGCTGACGGTCTGGGCTGTTTCCCTCTCGCGGACGGACATTATCGCTCGCCCACTGACTCCCAGGGTCCATCTAACTGGCATTCGGAGTTTGATTGGGGTCGGTAACCGGGTAAGGCCCCTAACCCATTCAGTGCTCTACCTCCAGCAGACAATTCCTGAGGCTATA
>JASFUR010000032.1:0-7500 GCA_050050215.1 Gemmatimonadota bacterium | reverse complement strand
GCCCGAGGGAAGCTCCTTGTGCGGCGCCTTCCACTCGGCGATCCGGGCCGCAATCTCGTCGTCACCGAGATCGACGTTCACGGTGCAGGCCTCGAGGTCGAACGTCACCACGTCTCCGTCTCGCAGCGCGGCGATGGGCCCGCCGTCCACGGCCTCGGGAGCCGCGTGGCCCGCCATGAGTCCGTGCGTGGCCCCGGAGAAACGGCCGTCCGTGAGCAGCGCGACGTCCTTTCCGAGCCCCGCCCCGGCGATTGCGGCGGTGACTCCGAGCATCTCGCGCATGCCGGGCCCGCCTCGCGGTCCTTCACAGCGGATGATGACCACGTCGCCCGGCTCGATCTCGCCGGCCTGGACCGCGGCGAAGGCCGCCTCCTCACCCTCGAAGACCCGAGCGGGTCCTTCGTGTCGAGTCGTCTCGGTGCCCGCGATCTTCATGACGCACCCGTCGGGGGCCACGTTGCCGCGCAGGATGAGCAGCCCGCCACGCTTCTTCATGGGCTCGGCGGTCGTGTGGATCACCTCCTGGCCCGGCGCCTCCTTCGCGTCCGCGACCTCCTCCGCGACGGTGCGCCCCGTCACGGTCGGCAGGCTCCCGTCGAGCAGCCCGGCGTCCTGCAGCCGCTTGGCGATGAGCGCCACTCCACCCGCGGCGTGCAGGTCGGTCGCCACGAACCGTCCCCACGGCTTCATGTCGGCGAGGACAGGCGTGGCCGCGCTGATGCGCACGAAGTCGTCCAGGCTGAGCTCGACCCCGGCCTCGCGGGCCACGGCCATGAGGTGCAGCACGGAGTTCGTCGACCCCCCGGTGGCGACCGCGATCGCGATCCCGTTCAGGATCGCGTCCCGCGTGAGGATCTGCCGGCTGGAGACTCCGCGCCGGACGAGGTCCACCGCGAGACGACCGCAGTCGCGGGCGACCTCGGGCTTCTCGGGGTCCGTCGCGGGCACGGAGCCGCTGCCCATGGGCGAGATGCCGATCGCCTCGAACACGTTGGCCATCGTATTCGCCGTGAACTGACCGCCGCACGCCCCCGCGCCGGGGCACGCGGCCTTCTCGATCTCGTCGAGCTCGTCGTCGGTGATTCGCCCCGCGGCCTCGGCGCCCACGGCCTCGAAGACGTCCTGGATGGTGATGTCGTGGCCGTGATAGTGCCCCGGCTGGATGGAGCCGCCGTAGAGCATGAGCGACGGGCGGTTCAACCGCGCGAGGCCCATGACCGTCCCCGGAATCGTCTTGTCGCAACCGGAGAGCGCCACGACACCGTCGAAGAGATAGCCGAGCCCCATGAGCTCGATCGAGTCCGCGATGACCTCACGGCTGACGAGCGAGGCGCGCATCCCCGACGTGCCCATCGTGATGCCGTCGGAAACCGCGATCGTGTTGAACTCGAGCGGTGTCCCGCCAGCCTCGCGGATACCCTCTCGCACGGCTTCGCCGAGGTCCTTGAGGTGCACGTTGCACGGGGTGGCATCCGTCCACGTGTTCGCGATGCCGATGAGCGGCTTGTCGAAGTCCTCGTCTTCGAAGCCGACGGCGCGCAGCATGGCGCGTGCGGCGGCCCGGTCCGGACCCTCCACGAGCTGTCGGCTCAGCATCGGCAGGCGCATGCCCGCCGCTTCCTTTGTCATTTGATTCTCGATCCCGGTTAGCGAAGAGAGAACACGTTAGAGAGACGGCCCCCGCCCATCAACGGGACGGCTACTCGTATTCGCAGTCGATCCGGGCGGCCCGCACGTCGGCAGCCTTCGGCGTCTCCCCTGCGCTCGCCTCCCCCTCGTAGCGCGCTCGCCCTACGAGCTCGTCGGCATCGACGGCGAGGCCCACCTGCCAGGTGTCCTGCACGCCATCGGAGAACCGGAGGCGCAGGGCATCCTCCTCGATCCACCACCGGTTGAGAACGAAGCGGGCCTCCCACGGCCTCGCGTCGTCGCCCGCTCCGACGCGTCCGGTCGGGTGCGTGGCGGGCACGACGAGACGTTCCCGCGTGGCGAAGACGACCTCGTTCCGCAGCCTCACGCTGTCCGGCAGCTCTCCCGCGCTCCGGGCGGCGCTCGCGGGCTCGATCTGCCAGCCCAGGGACCAGCATCCTACGACCAGCGCCGCGGTCGCCGGCACGCCCAGAGAGGCCGGCTGGAGATCGCTCGCCGAGCGCGGCCCGGCGGGAGGAGTGCAGGCGAGCGCACCGGACCCGACGAGCACGACGAGGCCCCCACAGGTCCGGCGCAGCACCGCTCGCCTCCCTATCGCATGTCGGGCTGGCGCTCCACGAGCTCGACGCGCGCACCCTCGGGACCGGCGATGTAGAAGAACCGGATCTGACCGTTGGGGAGCGTCATGTCGCGTGGCTCCGACGTCACCTCGGCACCCAACCCCTCGAGCCGGGCCTCGTTCGAGTCGGTCTCGGGAGACCGCCACCCGATGTGATCGATCACGCCCTCGCTACTCGGCCAGCCCTCTCCCCGCTGGACCAGGATCCACACGTTGCCCGGATACAGGAGCCCTTCGAGGCGACCGCGCATCCGGAGACGCACGCCGCCGAACATCTCCTCGTACCAGTCCAGCGTCGCGGCCGGGTCCGGCGAGCGCAGGTGGATGTGATGGAAGCCGAGGTGCTGTGGCTCCTGAATCAACTCGAGGCGCACCCCGAACGGGTCCGTCGCGAAGGACAGCGGAAAGAGGCCCTGCACGTCCCGGATCGGCGACACCGTCGCTCCGGCCGCTTCGAGCTCCTCGAGCTTGCCGGCCAGGTCGGTGAAGGAGAACCCGAGGTGGTCGATCGTGCCTCCCTCGCTGGGCTTCCGGTCCTGCCCGCGGAGGAACATGATGCGCGTGCGGCCGAAGAGGAGCCGGTCCGTCCGTCCGTCCACCCACTCGCCGCCGATGTGATCGTGATACCACTGCGCCGCAGCCTGCGGATCGGGCACGGCCATGTGGACGTGGTCGTAGAGAAGCGTCTCCTGGGCGGCCGCCGGGGCGCAGAGCACCACCAGGACGAAAAGGGATTCGAGGCTCGTGGACACGATGGATCGCATGCGGGCTCCTGGGCAGGTCTCTGGGCACGGCGTGATTGGCGCCGACAATTCTACTCGACGCCGGTCGTGACGCCAGACGGGCGCATGCGAATGTCGACGCCCGGAAACACTCCGGCCCGGACCGGCCACCGCTCCGAAGAGCTCGGGGCCGATCCGGGCCAGGGTCCTGCGAACGACTCCCGAGCGCTTACATGCCGCTCAGGCTGAACGTCTTGCTCACGCCGAAGACGAAAGTGAGCTCCTGCGTGGGCGCGCCGTCGCCGTCGACCTGACCGGAGAGCTGGGCGTCGTTGTAAATGCCCGAGATCACAGGATATCCGAAGGCACTGTCAGTTGAAGGATCAGGACGCCACGGGTGTGACAGCCGCCTGATCCCGCTCTCCGGTCCTGATCCGGTGCACCGCCTCGACCGGCAGAACGAAGATCTTCCCGTCACCCACTCCTCCGGTGCGCGCCCCGTTGAGCACTGCGTTCACGGTGTCGTCCACGAACTCCTCCGAGACACCGATGTCGAGCATGACCTTCTCGGTCAGCTCCATCTTCACCGAGGTGCCGCGGTACGTTTCAACTCGCTCGGTCTCACCGCCGTGGCCCTGGACGCGGCTCACGGTCAGTCCCGTCACTTCCGCCGTGAAGAGCGCTTTGAGCACGTCGCTCAGCTTCTCCGGGCGGATGATTGCCTTGACCAGCTTCATGGTCGTGTCCTCGCTATCCATAGGTATCCATAGGTTGGTGAGTCGTCAGGCTGCAGAGGCGGCGCTACCGCCGTTGAGCTCCTCGTCGAGGATCAGGATGGCACCGTCTCCGGTGGCGTAGCCCTCCTCGCCGTGCGATACCACGTCCATGCCCCGGAGCTCGAGGTTCGTGTCGGGACGCAGGCTCGCCACGGCGCCGATCACCTTCAGGATGACGACGGATCCGATCGCGCTGTATGCGAAGACCGCGAGGATCGACAGAGCCTGGGTGACCAGCTGCCCCGGGTTCCCGGTCAGGAGACCCGTGGCGCCCACGCTAGCGAAGACCCCGGTCAGGATCGCGCCGGTCGCCCCACCGAGGCCGTGCGCTGCGACGACGTCCAGCGAGTCGTCGAGGCGTGTCCCCGCGCGCCAGCGGATGAGGAAGTAGCTGGGGAACGCCGCGATGGCTCCGATCATGAGGGCGGCCATGGGGGACACGAAGCCCGCGGCCGGTGTCACGGCCACGAGACCCACCACGATCCCCGTCGCGGCTCCGACCGCGGTGATCTGCTTCGCGACCGCCAGGTCCAGGAGCGACCAGACGACGAGCGTGGCCGCAGGGGCGAACATGGTGTTGACCACGCCGAGCGCGGCGATCTCGTCCGCGGCCAGCGCGCTACCGCCATTGAAGCCCATCCATCCGAACCAGAGGATGCCGGCACCCAGCAGCACGAAGGGCACGTTGTGCGGGAGCATCGCGTGACGACCGTACTCCGATCTGGTTCCGAGCACCAAGGCGGACGCCAGAGCGGCCGCCCCGGCGTTCACGTGCACCACGGCGCCGCCCGCGAAGTCGAGCGCCGGCGTATCGAGGCTGGCGATCCAGCCGCCACCCCACACCCAGTGACAGATGGGCGCGTACACGACCAGACCCCAGAGCGAGATGAACGCCACGTAGGGTCCGAACTTCATCCGCCCGATGACCGCGCCGGAAATGAGCGCCGCCGTGATGATGTAGAACGTGCCCTGGAATGCCATGAACAGCATGTCGGGAATCGAGCCGTTCGCCTCGAGCCCCACGCCGTTCAGGAACACCATGGAGAGATCGCCGATGAAGGCGTTGCCCTCTCCGAAGGCCAGCGAATACCCGGCCACGGCCCACAGCACGCCGGCGAAGCCGAACGCGATGAAGCTCATCATCATCGTGTTCAGCACGTTCTTCGAGGTCACGAGGCCACCGTAGAAGAACGCGAGCCCCGCCGTCATGAAGAGTACGAGGCCGGTCGAGATGAGCATCCACGACGTGTCTGCTGCGGAGATGGCCGTCTCCTGCGCGGCCACGACGTTCGGGGCCACCAGCAGCAGGAGAACACCCGGGATCGCGATTCGAGCCGTCGCCCCGGCCACCGCCGTGACATGCCTTCCGACCCTGCCCGGACGAGTCGTCTTGGTCATTACCACTCCTATGGAACGGATGGGTGGCACTTCGGGCACGCACCCAAGCCTGCACGCGCGCCCGCAGCACCGCTTGTCGCTTTACGAGAAGGGCAAGGGGCGTACCATACGGAATCCGCCCCGAGCGAGGTCACCGCGAGACCCGTAAGTGGATGTATGGCAGTGCGTTGGGAGACTCTGCTCACCGGGTGGGCGAGACGCCAGCAGACGACAATAACGTAGGATCTCGGGTGTAGCGCCCTACGATTTCGTCGTATTCTCGCTCAGTTGTCCCAGGAGGGGCGCGACGAGGCTTTGTAGCGCTGGGGCTCGATGCCGTACTTCTTGAGCTTGTATCCGACGATGCGCGGGGTCGTCTGGAGCAGGCGGGCCGCCTCGGCCTGATTCCCGCGCGCCGACTTGAGGCTGTCGAGCAGGAGGTCCCGCTCGAAGTTGCCCACGGCCGTCTCGAGCGAGACGTCGGGGAGCGTGCCCGAGACCTGGGCCGTCTGGAGCGTGGGAGGCAGGTCATGGCCGTGTATGACATTGCCCTGGCAGACCAGCACGGCCCGCTCGATGCAGTTCTCCAGCTCGCGCACGTTGCCGGGCCAGTGATACGCCATGAGCATGTCGATGGCGGGCGTGGAGATGCGCCGCACGCTCTTGCCCAGGACGGTGGCGTACTTCTCGGCGAAGTGGTCCGCGAGCAGAAGGATGTCGGGTTTCCTGTCCCGCAGGGCGGGCATGAAGATCGTGAAGACGTTCAGCCGATAGTACAGATCCTCCCGGAAGGCCCCCTGCTTCATCGCGCTCTCGAGGTCGCGGTTCGTCGCCGTGATCAGCCGAACGTCGACCCGGATGGGCTCGACGCCGCCCAGGCGCTCGAACTCCTTCTCCTGCAACGCCCTGAGCACCTTCACCTGAGTCGACGGTGAAAGCTCGCCGATCTCGTCCAGGAAGAGCGTGCCTCCGTCGGCGAGCTCGAACCGGCCCTTCTTCTGCTCCCGCGCGTCCGTGAAAGCACCCGGCTCGTAGCCGAAGAGCTCGGATTCGATGAGCGTGTCCGGGAGCGCGCCGCAATTCACCTTCACGAACGGGCCGTCCTGGCGCGTGGAGTTGTAGTGGATCGCGTGCGCCACCATCTCCTTACCGGTCCCGGATTCGCCCCGGATCATCACCGTGGTGGGGCTGCCCGCGACCTGTGCGATCTGGCGGTAGACGTCCCGCATCTGCCGGCTGTTGCCGATGATGTTGCGGAACTCGTACTTCTCACGGAGCTCCTGGCGCAGCTGCGTGTTCTCGCTCTCGAGCCGCTGACGCTCGATCTCCACGAGATCGTTCACCCGCACCGACTGGCCGATCATGGAGGCGACGACGCTCAAGAACTCCGTCTCGGGCGGAAAATCGCGCTCCTCGTCGAACGGAAGCGTGACGCCGAGGCTCCCCTTCGTGCTTCCGTCGACCTGGATGGGCACGCACACGAACGACAACTCGTCGTGCCGGCTGTCCTTCCACACCTCGGTCCGGTCCAGGAAGAGCGGCTCATGGCTCACCCTGGGCACGATGACGGGGCGACCGCTCTCCACCACGCGGCCGGTCACGCCCTCACCCACCTTGTACGTTGCGCGACGCTGCACCTGCCAGGTGATCCCCGTCGCAGCCTCGATGACGAGCTCGCCGGAGCCCTCTTCCAGAAGCGTGACGCTGCCGCTCACGGTTCCGTGCTGGTCTTCGAGTAGCTCCAGGACCTGCATGAGGGAGGTTCTCAGCTCGACGGGTGAGCTGAGCGCCTGACTGATCTCGAGAAGGGTTGAGAGCCTGCGTGAACTGTCCGAGGAGGGCATGATCTTTCGTTTCGACGCCCCGGAGGGCGGTATTTCGGTGTCCGAGAAGGCCAATGATGACAGTTTTGAAGGATTTGCGCCACGGGTCCACGATTTTGTCACACGCCTGTGCACAGGTGCGGGCTGGCGCGCAGCTCAATCGCCCCGGATGTTGTTCCCTTCACCCAACTCCAGGAGGCACCTGATGGACGGAAGGACACGGCTCCTCCTCGCCATGGGCCTCGCCCTGGCGACGCAGCTCGCAGCTTCCCCCCCAGCCGCCGCCCAGCGTTT
Organism: Gemmatimonadota bacterium; assembly: GCA_050050215.1. Lineage (GTDB taxonomy): Bacteria > Gemmatimonadota > Gemmatimonadetes > Longimicrobiales > Gaopeijiaceae > UBA2982. The sequence continues at coordinate 239 of JASFUR010000032.1, read as the reverse complement.
GCCGACGGCGACCCCGGAGAGCGTCGGGATGTCCTCGGAGCGCCTGCACGTCCTCGACGAGGCGATGCAGCGCTACGTCGACGACGACATGGTGGCGGGGCTCGTCACCCTGGTGGCCAGGGACGGGAAGATCGTACACGAGAGCGCCTTGGGCTCGCGCTACATCGAGGGCGGAGAGCCGATGCCCGAGGACGCCATCTTCGTCATCATGTCGATGACGAAGCCCATCGTGAGCACCG
>JASFUR010000031.1:0-14270 GCA_050050215.1 Gemmatimonadota bacterium | reverse complement strand
CGATCTTCCAGGTCGGCGATGAGCGCCGTCTGGTCGATGGTGTCCTCCGCCATCTTGCGGTATGTCGTCCACTTGCCGCCGGCGATCGTCACGAGCCCCGAGCCGGCGATGTGCAACGTGTGGTCCCGAGAGATGGACGCGGTCTCGTCGTCCTCGGACATCGAGCCCACGAGGGGCCGGATACCGGCGAACACGCTGAGGATGTCCTCGTCGGAGGGGTCGCGTGTGAGGTAGCGCGCGCAGTGGCGCAGAAGGAACCCGATCTCTTCCGCCAGCGGCACCGGCTCGAGGGCGGGGGCCTGGACCGGCGTGTCCGTCGTGCCCACCAGGACCCGGTCGTACCACGGGATGGCGAACAGAATGCGGCCGTCGTCGGTCCTGGGCACCATGATCGCCGAGTCGCCCGGCAGGAACGACCGCTCCAGCACGATGTGCACGCCCTGGCTCGGCACGATCATCGGCTTGGCGTTCGGGTCGTCCATCTGCCGTACGGTGTCCGTGAACGCACCCGTGGCGTTGATCACCGCCCGGGCGGCGATCTCGTACTCCGTGCCGGTCTCCGCGTCCCGGGCCCGGACGCCGGTGATCTCGCCGTCCTTCTTCAGCAGGCCCGTGACCGCGACGTAGTTGAGTAGCACACCCCCCTGCTCCGCGGCGGTCTGCGCCATGTTGACGGCCAACCGCGCGTCGTCGAACTGCCCGTCGTAGTAAATGACGCCCCCGTCGAGGCCGTCCGGCTCGATGGTCGGGATGTGGTCGATCGTCTCGCTCTTCGAGAGATGCTTCGAGCGCCCGAAGCCGGACCGACCGGCGAGGAGGTCGTACATCTTCAGACCGATGCCGTAATACGGACCCTCCCACCACGTGTAGTTGGGCACGATGAAGGGCAGGTCGTGCACGAGATGCGGCGCGTTCCCCAGGAGCAGACCGCGCTCTCTGAGCGCCTCGAGCACGAGCGAGACGTTGCCTTGCTGCAGGTAGCGGACACCGCCGTGCACCAGCTTCGTCGAGCGACTCGACGTGCCCTTCGCGAAGTCCGCCTGCTCGAGGAGCAGCGTGTGATATCCGCGGGACGAAGCGTCGATCGCGCACCCCAGTCCGGTCGCACCGCCCCCGACGATGACGATATCCCAGGGTCCCTCGTGGCTCCCGAGGGCTCCCAGCATGGCTTCGCGCTGGAGCATCGAGCCTCCGCTACTCGACCCAGGCCTTGGAGCGCTCCAGCGCCCGGCGCCAGTGCTTTCTCATCCCCGCGATTTCTTCGGGCGCCATCGCCGGCTCGAAGCGGCGGTCGACCTCCCATTGCTTATTGATCTCCTCCTGGTCCTTCCAGTATCCGACCGCCAGGCCGGCGAGGTACGCGGCGCCCAGCGCGGTCGTCTCGAAGACACGCGGTCGCACCGTCGGAGCCTGCAAGACGTCCGACTGGAACTGCATGAGCAGGTCGTTCTGAGCGGCGCCGCCGTCGACGCGGAGCTCCTTGATCTCGATGCCCGAGTCGGCCTCCATCGCCTCCAGCACGTCGCCCACCTGGTACGCGATGCTCTCGAGCGCTGCACGCGCGATATGGCCGGCGCTCGTCCCGCGGGTGATGCCGACGATGGTGCCGCGCGCGTACTGGTCCCAGTGCGGCGCCCCGAGGCCCGCGAAGGCGGGGACGAGGTAGACGCCCCCGTTGTCCTCGACGGTGGCGGAGAGCTTCTCGATCTCGGGAGCGCTGCGGATGATCTGCAGCCCGTCCCGCAGCCACTGCACCACCGCGCCGGCGATGAAGACGCTGCCCTCGAGCGCATACTGGGTCTCGTCGCCGATCCGCCATGCGATCGTGGTGAGCAGGTTGTTCTTCGATGGAACCGCCTCGGTGCCCGTGTTCAGCAGCATGAAGCACCCGGTCCCGTAGGTGTTCTTCACCATGCCGGGCTCCGTGCAGCGCTGACCGAAGAGCGCCGCTTGCTGGTCACCGGCCACGCCGGCCACCGGAATCGGCTTCGCGAACAGATCGCTCGCCGTCTCGGCGAAGACCTCGCTCGACGAGCGCACCTCGGGCAGCACGCTCGGCGGGACGTTCAGGATATCGAGGAGCTCCTCGTCCCACTCCCCCTTCTTGATGTCGTAGAAGAGCGTCCGGCTCGCGTTCGAGGCATCCGTGGCGTGCAGGTCGCCGCCGGTGAGGTTCCAGATGAGCCAGCTGTCGATGGTGCCGAAGGCGAGCTCGCCGGCCTCGGCCCGCTCCTGTGCGCCCTCGACGTTGTCGAGGATCCAGCGGAGCTTGGTGCCGGCCAGGTACGAGTCGAGCACGAGGCCCGTCCGGTCCCGGAAGGTCGCCTCGTGGCCCTCGGCCTTGAGCCGGTCGCAGAGCTCGGACGTGCGCCGGTCCTGCCAGACGATCGCGTTGTGGATCGGGCGGCCGGTGTCGCGCTCCCACACGACGGTCGTCTCACGCTGGTTCGTGATGCCGATCGCGGCGATGTCGCCCGCCTTGAGACCCGCCTTGGAGATCGCTTCCGTGGCGACCCCCATCTGCGAAGACCAGATCTCGGTGGGATCGTGCTCCACCCAGCCGGGTCGCGGGAAGATCTGCTCGAACTCCTTCTGCGCGACCGAGGCGATGTGCCCGTGCTCGTCGAAGACGATCGCGCGGGAGCTCGTCGTGCCCTGGTCGAGCGAGAGGATGTGGCTCATTGGCTCACCATCTGTTCGGTGATGTGCCCCACGCTGTTGCGCTTGGACACGGTGTCGAAGAAGAGGAAGACCTTCTCCATGTTTTCGGCCCCCCGACGAATCCAGAACTCGTGGTCCTTGCCCGGGAACTCGAGGTACAAGTGCGGCGCGCCCACCCTCTGCAGCCACATCACCGAGCGGCGCGACGTCGCCGCGGGCACGATCGAGTCCATCTCCCCGTGCATGATCAGCGTGGGCAGGGACTGGAACTGCATCGCGGTCTCCTCATCACGTATGCCGCCGGCGCCCGATAAGGGAACCGCGGCAGCCCAGACGTCGTTGTACTTCGCCGCCAGGTGGTACGTCCCCGCGCCCCCCATCGAGTGACCCATGAGATAGATGCGGTCCGGATCGACGCTGTACCGTTCACGCATCGTGGCCAGCAGATGCATGGCGTCGATCTCGGAGAGCTGGCCGACGGCGTATGGCATACCGGTGTCGGGGTTCTCGTCCGCCGTCTCCACCGCCTGGCCGTCACGCGCGCCCCACCAGCCTGCCACGCTGTAGCCCATCGGGGCCACGACGATGAAGCCGTGCTCTTCCGCGAAGTCCGTCGTGCCGTCGAAGAGGATCTGCATGAGCGGCGTGATGTTCAGCCCGTGCAGATCGACCACGAGCGGCGTAGGCGTCGCCGGGTCGTAGCTCGTGGGGATGAACAGCGTGTATGGCATGTCCGCGTTCGCCTCGTCCAAGAAGTACGAGCACTCGAGGATGCGGCGCTGCGAGGCGGTCAGCGGAGGCTGCGCGGATCGCGGTATGCCGCGGAAGCCCTGTGAGATGTCGGGCGCGGGGATCCCGGGCAGGGCCGTGCCGTCGTGGGCGATGTTCGGCTCGCCGGCGCTCTCGCTCGCGTGCTGCCGGGTCACGAACGAGCACGTCTGGCCGGGGGCCAGCTCCGCGACGCTCGAGCTCTGGGCAGCCGTGGCTGTGGGAGCCGCAACGGCGGTCATCGCCAGCCAGCACGTCCATCCTCTCCTCATGCAGCGCCGTCCTTCGTTCCGGGGCGACGCGGTCGCGCGCCGCCGAACCATTGGGGTCGAGTCGGCGCGCACCATAGATATGCCGCCTCAGTCGCCGCAAGCGAGCCCCCGGCCGCCAACGCGGAGCGATACGTCGGTGTCGTTCGTACTAGGACCGGTACCGGATCGATGGAGCACACGCCCACCGGTGCGTCTGTTGTCACGACGCCCGGGCTGGTACCGTCACCCGACCCCCGCCCCGGCACGTACCGGGGAGCATTCGAACAGGACACGGAGAACCAGATGAGTCGGCGCTTTCGGCAGCTCTTCACCCTCGCGCTCGCAGCGGGCCTTGCGCCCTCGGCGCTCGCGGCCCAGGGACCCGGTACCGAGGACGGCATGTGGACCTACCTCGGAGGCGACGCCTGGCACACCCGGTACACACCGGCCGACGAGATCACGGCGGAGAATTTCGAGGAGATGACGCTTCTCTGGCAGTTCCATGCGGAGAGCTTCGGCCCGAGCACCCCGAGAGCGACCCCGTCGTACGTGGGAGACAAGCTCATCACCGTCACCGGTGAGCGCCGCCACGTCATCGCGCTGGATCCGTCGAACGGCGAGCTGCTGTGGAGCTTCACGGAGCCCAACACGCACCGCTGGGAGTACTCGATGCGGAAGGGCTACGGGAAGGGCGTGGCGTACGCCGAGGTCCCGGGTCGGGGCGGAGTCGTGTTCATCACGACGCCCGGCTTCTTCCTGTGGGCGCTCGACGCCGACACCGGGCGGCCCCTCGAAGACTGGGGCGAGCCGATCCCGATCGACGATTTCCCCCAGACGGGTGGCGTCGACCTGGTCGCCGACATCATCGACGGCTGGGGTCCGTGGGAGAGCTGGGGCGAGCCCTACGATCCGTATCAGGGCATCCCGCTCGAGCTCGGCTACATCACGTCGTCGTCCCCGCCCATCGTGGTGAACGGGACGGTCGTCGTGAACAACTCCGCCGAGCAGGGCTACCTCCAGACCCGCGTCGAGAACGTCCCGGGCGACATCATGGCGTACGACGCGGCGACCGGCGATTTCAAGTGGAAGTTCCACGTGATTCCGCGGCCTGGCGAGTTCGGCCACGATACGTGGGAGAGCGACGCCTGGGAGTGGACGGGCGACGTCTCGTCCTGGGCGCCGATGGCGTCCGACCCCGAGCTCGGGCTCGTCTACGTCGTGACGAATGGAGTCACGATCGACTACTACGGGGGCTTCCATCCGGGCGACAACCTGTTCAGCACGAGCATCATCGCGCTCGACGCCGATACCGGTGAGCGGCGTTGGCACTACCAGATGGTGCACCACGACATCTGGAACTACGACACGCCGACCGCGCCCATCCTGATGGACGTGAACGTCGACGGCCGCGAGGTGAAGGGGCTCTTCCAGGCGACCAAGCAGGCGTTCCTCTACGCACTCGACCGCGAGACCGGTGAGCCGATCTGGCCCATCGAGGAGCGTCCGGTCCCCGCCTCGGACGTACCCGGCGAGCAACTCTCGCCGACGCAGCCGTTCCCGACCAAGCCGGAAGCGTACGACCTGCAGGGCCGCGACCGCGACGATCTCATCGACTACACGCCGGAGATCTACGAGGCCGCGCTCGAGGTGGCCGAAGAGAACAACCTCTTCAACTCGCTCTTCGATCCGCCGCGGGACGTCAACGACCCGCGCGGGCCCGCATTCAACTGCCCCGGCGGCGCGGGTGGCACGAACATCACCGGACCGGCCGTGGCGGATCCCGTGGAAGGCGTGATGTACATCACGTCGCAAAGCAACTGCTTCCGGCTCCTGGTGGTGCCCGGTGAGGAGGCGCCCTCCGACGGTCCGACGCAGTCCGGCACGACGTATTCGGACTGGGCCGCGCAGAGCACGACGGTCTTCACGCCGCGCGTGACCCAGGATCTGGACGGGCTTCCGATCTGGAAGGGACCGGACGGCCGCATCGTGGCGATCGACATGAACACGGGTGAGCACCTGTGGATGATTCCGAACGGTGACGCCCCGCAGCGTCAGCAGGACATGATCCGCAACCATCCGTTGCTGCAGGGGCTGGACCTCGACGAGTCCGTCTACAACCGCGGCCGAGGCGGCCACTCCGCCATGGTCGTGAGCCCGAACCTCCTGTTCGCGTCGGGCCAGCTGGCGGACAACACCCCGGTGCTGTTCGCAGTCGACAAGCGCACGGGAGAACGGCTCGGGACCATCGATATCCCGGGACCGACGCGGTACGGGATGTCGAGCTGGGAGCACGACGGGCACCAGTACGTGCTCATCCAGCTGCAGGACGGCCTCGCGGCCTACGGCCTACCGGCGGCGATGCCGCAGGCGGCGGCCGGCCACTAGCTGGCCATCAGTCGTTGGACGTCCGGTTCGAGGAAGCCGGACGACACGAATCGAGCACGAAACTCGGGAGAGACAAGGATGCAGAAGCAGAAGAGTCGGCTGTGCCGACATCTCTTCGCCGTCACGTCGGCCGCCCTGGTCGCGGCACCGACGACGCTGGCGGCGCAGGGTCCGGGGACCGAGAACGGCCTCTGGGAATACCTCGGCGGTGACGCGTGGCACACGCGGTACACGCCTGCCGACGAGATCACGGCTGACAACTTCGACGAACTCACGATGCTCTGGCGCTTCGACGCCGGGAGCTTCGGGCCGAGCACCCCGAGGGCCACGCCCTCGTACGTCGGCGACAAGCTGATCACGGTCACAGGGGACCGGCGCCACGTGATCGCGCTGAACCCGGAGAACGGTGAGCTCCTGTGGAGCTTCACCGAGCCCAACACGCACCGGTACGAGTACTCGATGCGGAAGGGCTACGGGAAGGGCGTCGCGTACGCCGAGGTGCCCGGACGTGGTGGCGTCGTGTTCATCTCGTCTCCGGGCTTCTTCCTGTGGGCGCTCGACGCCGACACCGGCCAGCCGCTCGAGGACTGGGGCGAGCCGATCCCGATCCCGGGCTTCTCGCAGACGGGTGGCGTCGACATGGTCGCCGACCTGCTCGAGGGCTGGGGCCGATGGGAAAACTGGGACCAGCCGTACGACCCCTATCAGGGGATTCCCCTCGAGCTCGGCTACATCACGAGCTCGTCGCCTCCCATCGTCGTGAACGGCACGGTCGTCGTGTCCAACTCCGCCGAGCAGGGCTACAACCAGACCCGCATCGAGATGGTGCCGGGCGACATCCTGGCTTACGACGCGGGGACCGGCGACTTCAAGTGGAAGTTCCACATCATTCCGCGGCCGGGCGAGTTCGGCCACGAAACGTGGGAGAACGACGCCTGGGAGTGGACGGGTGACGTGAGCTCCTGGGCGCCCATGGCTGCCGATCCGGAGCTCGGGCTCGTCTACATCGTCACGAACGGCCCGACCATCGACTACTACGGTGGCTTCCATCCGGGCGACAACCTGTTCGCCACGAGCGTGATCGCGCTCGACACGGATACGGGGGAACGCCGCTGGCACTACCAGTTCGTCCACCACGACATCTGGAACTACGACACGCCGACCGCTCCCATCCTCATGGACGTGAACGTCGACGGCCGTGAGGTGAAGGGGCTCTTCCAGGCGACCAAGCAGGCGTTCCTCTATGCCTTGGACCGCGAGACCGGTGAGCCGATCTGGCCCATCGAGGAGCGGCCGGTGCCTTCGTCGGACGTGCCTGGTGAGCAGCTCTCGCCGACGCAGCCGTTCCCGACCAAGCCGGAAGCGTACGACCTGCAGGGTCGTGACGAGTCGATGCTCATCGACTACACGCCCGAGATCTACGAGCGGGCGCTCGAGATCGCGGAGGAGAACGACATGTTCGCTCCGCTCTTCAATCCGCCGATCGTGCCCGGCATCTCGGAGGGCAACGGCTTGGCCTGCCCCGGCGCGACCGGAGGCACGAACATCACCGGTCCGGCCGTGGCCGATCCGGTGAACGGGATCGTCTTCGTCACCTCGCACAGCGGGTGCGGCACCTACACGCTCATGCCCGCCGAAGAGTCGCCGCTCGACAGCCCGGCCCAGACGGGCACGACGTACTCCGAATATTCACGGGGTGTCGGCGTCGGCGGGCGTGGCCGCGCACCTACACTGGATGGGCTCGACCTCTGGAAGGGCCCCGATGGACGCCTCGCGGCCATCGACATGAACACGGGTGAGTATCTGTGGGTGATTCCGAACGGAGAGGCCCGGCAGGAGGAACAGGACTTCATCCGCAACCACCCACTGCTCCAGGGCCTGGACCTGGACGACTCCGTGTACAACCGCGGCAGGGGCGGACACGCGGCGATGGTCGTGACACCCAACGTGCTTCTGGCCTCCGGCCAGCTCGCAGACGACACGCCGGTCCTCTTTGCGATCGACAAGTTCACGGGTGAGCGTCTCGGGTCCGTGGAGATCCCGGGCCTGACCCGGTACGGAATGTCGAGCTGGGAGCACAACGGTCATCAGTACGTGATCATCCAGCTCCAGGACGGGCTGGCCGCGTTCGGCCTACCCGCCGCGATGCCGCAGGCGCTGGGCGGCCACTAGGCCGGAGCCGGCGGTACTCGAGTCCTCGCGGACCATCGACCGGGAGTCCGGGCAACCGGGCTCCCGGTCTTCGTTCGGGGGCGAGAATCGCTCGCCCCCGGATCTCGGCCGACCGAACCACGGGACCGCCGGTCGGTTCTTCTGGCGACCCGTCGCCGCCGTCCCTAACCTGCACCATCCATCCACCCTCGGAGGCTCGGGAGCTCCACGTGCACAGATCGCTAGCCCTCGCCGGCATCTTCCTCACGCTTCTCATCGCGACGCCGACGCACGCACGAGCCCAGGCGTCCGCTCATTCCGGCCCCTTCGTCGGCCTCGGCGTCGGGTATGGATCGTTCGGCTGCCAGACATGCGGGACGCGAAACTCCAGCCCCGCGGGCTACGTGAAGGTGGGGGTCAGCCTCGGGCCCCGGGTACGACAAGCTCTCGAGCTCAGCGCCTGGACCAAGTCGGAGAACGGCGACCGCATCACGCACGGCAACCTGAGCGTCGTCGTACAGGCCTACCCGCTCGCGGGCAAAGGCCTCTTCCTCAAGGGGGGCGCCGGCTTCTCACGGCTCGTGGTCAAGGAAGCCGGTGTGGACGAGTCGAGCAGCGACGCTGGACTCGGGGTCACCGGGGGCCTCGGCTACGATATCCCGATCGGTGGAGACTTCGCGATCAGCCCGTACGGCTCCTACCAGTGGGGGAGCTTCGACGGCGGGACTGCCGACCATTTCCAGCTGGGGGTGGGCGTCACCTGGCGCTAGGGGCGCGCCGGCCGCCGCATACGATGGTCGGACGAAGGGACGCCTACTGCTCCGCCAGACGGCTGTAGAGGATGATCTCGGGACGGTACTCGAAGTGGATCCCGTCGAAATGCGGCCACTTCCCGCCCCAGATGAAGCCGTGCCGCTCGAAGGTATCGATGACCCGCTGCGGCGGGCTCCAGCGCTGCTCGACCGGGATCCGGTACCACTCGTCACCGCTCAGGACCCGGCTCCAACGCCAGTAGACGGCACGGCCGTGATACGAGCGAGGCACGAAATCCACCGCCAGACCCCATGAATGCTGGCTTCTCGTGCCAGAGCCCGCGATCTCGCGGTAGCTGAACGAGTAGGTGACGTCCAACTCGTCGATCCACCGGGACACGCCGCCGTCCGCCTCCGCCACGCGCAGCAGGTCGGCCTCGACCGCCGCGAGTGGGTCGACCAACAGCTCGTTCACGAACATCCGGTGGTCCAGGAAGCGGATGGAGCGGCCGTGTCGTCGGATCTCGTGCTCGGTGGCGCCCCAGAGGCTCTCGAGGAGGTCCGTGCAGTAGGTCGGCATCTCCCCCGGCTCCGCGAACGGGCCGGCCAACGGCGTCAGCGGATACTGGTAGAAGATGGGGTCGCAATCGGCTTCACGATCGAGCCGATCCTCCGCGAGCATCCGGCCGCCACGGAAGTGGATGCGCTCCGCACCCAGGGCGAAAACGACGTCGTCCTCCCCGTAGCTGACCGAGTCGATCAGCTCGTCGTATGCCCGCACGAACGCGAGGATCCGCGGGTCGGACTCCAGCGTCCGGGCCGCCGGCAACGTCGTGGTTTCGGCGACCTCTCTTGCGTCCAACGACGGATCATCGGTGAGGCCCACCCGGGCCCCTCCCGCCGACGCCGACAGCAGCGATGTCACGCCCACGCCGACCAGCAGCGCGAGCAGCATGCCTCGTATGGGAGTCCACATGATGATCCGTACTTCCCCCGGTCTGCACACCCGGACACACCTCCACACCCCACCCTTCCACGTAACAACGCCCTGAACGCAATCCGCAATCACTATTCGCGACCCGGTTCGAAGGGGGCGGGCAACCTACATTGTCGGCAGTCGGCTCGCCATGTCGCAGCGATGGGCGTCCGGATGGCCCCTCACCAAACCGGCCACGGCGTCCCGCACCGGGACGCGATGTCCCACAAGGCCCTCACACACCGCACGATATCCCGTCCCAAACCCCTGATCCGAAGGCACGGGGCTTGCGATCAGAGTGACCAGACCGGAAAGGAGGCATCATGAAGATCCTCGCGCTCTACGGGTCCAGGTTCGGCCAGGCCGAGGCCATTCTGCGCCGAGTCGTCGAGAGGCTGCAGGCCGGAGGCCACTCCGTGACGATGGTGAAGGGTGACGTGACTGCACCCGAGGTTGCTCCGTCGAATTTCGATGCGGTGGTCGTCGCCGCCTCGATCATCATGGGACGACATCAGCGCTACGTTCGGAAATGGGTGCGCGCGCATGCCCCTGCGCTGAATGCGATGCCCTCCGCCTTCATCTCGGTGAACGGGACGCCTCCCGAACCCACGCCGGAGTGGCAGGCCGAGGCGACCACATACGCGAAGAAGCTGACCACCGAAACCGGATGGAATCCACGGTGGATCGCGACCTTCGCCGGCGCCCTTCGATACAGCTTGTACGGCCCGATCACCCGTTGGGTCATGAAGCGGATCGTCCGCAGCCGGGGAGGCCCCACGGACACGTCCCGGGACTACGACTTCACGGACTGGGAAGCCGTCGATCGCTTCGGCGACTCGCTCGCCGAGCACCTGGCCGAAGAGTCGACCCGGGCGGGCGCTCAGCCCCCGATGAGCGCCGCGCAGCCTCCGGCGTATCCGGCCTGAGCCAGTCGGCGCTCGACGAACGCGGTGGTGTTATCCGCCATCCGATGTTCCTCCTTCCCTGCATCGCGGCCAAGCCGCCCACGTGGTCTAGGTGGGTGTGGCGAGGACGAGGGCGAAGGCGAGGGCCGATCTCAACGGAGGTTCCCTTCGCGGAAGAATGACCCGGGTGGGGATCGAACCCACGACCTACTGATTAAAAGTCAGTTGCTCTGCCAACTGAGCTACCGGGTCGCACGAATCCTACCGAGTGATCGCATCCCGATCTAGCGGGGAAGACGAAGCCCGCGTCGGAACCGGGAAACAAATGATGCGACACCTAACGGCGATAGGTAACGAGTGCGTCACGAGTCCGACTTGACGGCCGACAAACGAGCCCCCCATGTTGCGCCGGGTCGACTTTGGGAGTGCGGTTGCGGCACACATCCGTGACGCGATTTCGTCACCCCCTCGGTGTCGCGTACATCACAGGAGGCCCATATGGACTTTCGGTCACAGTACTCCCCCCGCCTCCTCCGGCTACTGATCCCTGCCTTGGCCGCCGCGCTCTTCGTAGCGGGCGACGCCTCGGCGCAGCAGACCGGAACCATCACGGGACGTATCACGGATGGGCAGTCCGGTGAGCCGATCGCTTCGGCTCAGGTGTTCATCTCGGGACTGGATCTCGGCGTCCTCTCGCAGCTGAACGGGCGATATCTGCTCGTCAACGTTCCCCCGGGCACCCATACGATCTCTGCAGAGCGTATCGGCTACCGGTCCATGACTGCCGAGGTAACGGTCGGAGCAGGGGAGACGATCGTGCAAGACTTCGCGGTCACGCAGGAAGCGCTGCAGCTGCAGGAAGTTCTCGTCACCGGTACGGCCGGCGGCACGCAGCGCCGCGCTGTCGGTAACGCGATTGGGCGCCTGGACGCCGCCGAAGTCGCGGCGACGCGCCCGATCTCCAACATGCAGGACCTGATCCAGGGGCGGACGCCCGGCTTGGCCTTCACCCGCACCGGTGGCCAGGTCGGAGAGGCCTCGGTCATTCAGATCCGCGGCGTCTCCAGCTTCGGCCTGGGCTCGCAGCCGCTCATCTACATCGACGGTGTGCGTATGGACAACAGCACGAGCCTCGGGCCGCAGCTCCCGAACACCGGACAAGGCCAGCGCGCCGCCGGTGCATTGGACGATCTGAACCCCAACGACATCGAGAGCATCGAGGTCATCAAGGGGCCCGCGGCCGCCACTCTGTACGGCACGGAAGCCTCGGCCGGCGTCATCCAGATCATCACGAAGAGGGGCGTGCCGGGAGCCGCGCAGTTCGACGCCCAGATCTCGGGGGGAGGGAACTTCCTTCTAGATCCGAGGAGCATGGTCGGCGGCCAGTACCACTGTCCCGGCGCTCCGCCCTGCAGCTCCGACGAGGTCATCGAGTACAACATCTTCGACCTCGAGAAGGCGAACCCCGACTCTCCGGATTCTCCGGTCAGCACCGGCCAGGTCCAGCGCTACAACTTGAGCGTTCGGGGCGGCGTCGATCAGGTCAACTACTTCGTGTCCGGGGACTACTCCGACGCGGAGGGCGCCCGGCCACAGACGAACTACGACCACCAGCTCAGCACGCGGGCAAACGTCGGCATCGTCGTCAACGAGAATCTCAACGTCGACGTGTCCGCCGGCTACATTTCCGGCAAGACGCGCTACGGGACGGGCCTCATCGAGAGCGGCGGTCTCTGGCCGCACATCATGTGGGCACAGGGACGCGACTTCCTCGCCCGGGGATACCTCTCGTACACGCCCGAGGAGCTCGACATCCCGGAAGCGACTCGTGACTACACGCGCTTCAACGGGAGCATCACGATCGCGCACAACCCGTTCTCCTGGCTCGACCATCGTCTCACGATGGGCATCGACCGGGGTGAGGAAGAGAGCCAGACGCTCTTCCCGCGGGACATCGACGGAGCCGCCGGACCCTTCGGTGACTCGTCGCTCGGAAAGGTCGATCTGCTTCGTCCGATCACGACGCAGATCTCGTTCGACTACGGCCTCAGTGGCCGGTATTCCCCGACGGACGCGATCACGCTGACGACGTCGCTCGGCGCGCAGTACTACTCCAACGAGTTCAACCGCATCAGAACGCAGGGGCTCGTGTTCCCCGCTCCAGCGATCCGCTCCATCGAGGGTGCCACGGAGACGAATGCCACGCAGACCTTCACCCAGAACAAGTCGCTCGGCTTCTACGTCCAGGAGGAGATTTCCTGGAACGACCGGGTCTTCATCACGGGTGCGGTGCGCGGAGACGACAACTCCGCGTTCGGAGCGAACTTCGATGCCGCGATCTACCCGAAGGTCTCCGCGACCTGGGTGCTCTCCGAAGAGAGCTTCTGGAACGTCGGCTTCATCAACTCGCTGCGCCTCCGGGGCGCATGGGGCAAGGCGGGGCGTCAGCCCAGCACGTTCGCCGCGGTCACGCTGTTCAGGCCGTCGGTGGGATCGGGCGGCGTGGCAGCGGTCACACCGCAGACGTTCGGAAACGCGGACGTCGGGCCCGAGGTCGGCAGCGAGCTCGAGGTCGGATTCGACGCCGCGCTCTTCGACGATCGCCTCTCGACCGAGTTCACCTACTTCTACCAGAAGACGACCGACGCGCTGGTCAGCCAGCCGCTCGCCCCGAGCGAAGGGTTCCCGGGAAGCCAGGCGGCCAACCTCGGTCAGTTGGACAACTACGGCTACGAGGTGTCGCTCGACGCTCGCGTCTTCCAGGCAGGGGACTGGGCGTTCGATGTCGGTGGCCAGATGACGTACACGATGAACGAGATCAAGGACCTCGGCGGCAGGAATCCGTCGGACGCTCTGAGGCTCGGATACCCGTGGCCCAACGAGAACTCGGACGTCGTCCAATCGGCGGCGTTCATCCCGGGCACGCGGATCCCCGACGCTTCGACCGTGATGTGTGACATGGGCGTGAACCTGGCGCCGGACGCGAGCGACCCCGCGCAGCTCGCGATCTACGGATGGGAGCGGGGAGGACCGAGCGTTCTCTGCAGCGACATCACCGACCAGCACGAGCTGCTGCTGGGACCGACGTTCTCGCCGTGGCATTGGAGCGCGAACGCGACCGTCACGTGGCGCGACCTGCAGGTGTTCGGACTGGTCGATGCCGAGAACGGTCGGTGGCTGAACGACTTCGACATCTCGTGTCGGCACGACTACTGCGGCTTCGCGAACAGCTACAACTCGATGACGCGAGAGGACCCGGTCTTCGTCGCCAATTCCTACTACTGGTATGCCTTCCCGACGGACCGGCGGGGCGCCTTCACGTACGACGCATCGTACATCCGCCTGAGAGAGCTCGGCGTCCGTTACCAGATCCCGACGTCGCTGCTCGACTTCGCTCGTGTGGACCGGGCTTCGCTGTCGG
>JASFUR010000030.1:0-14420 GCA_050050215.1 Gemmatimonadota bacterium | reverse complement strand
CCCGGAGGCGAGCTCCCGCGCTCAGACCCAGGGCTCGGAGAGCTCGGAGGCGTCCCGCCGCCCCTGCTCCAAGCCCGCTTTCGCGGCGTCCGCCCGCTTCGACGGATCGAGGACCCGGCGACCGATCGCCGCACGGGTCGCCGCGTCCGGCACGATGGCCGCGGTCCGGCTGCCGGAGCGTTCCAGCGCGGCGATCTCGCCGGCCAGACGCTCGACGAGCCCGCCGGACTTCGTTCCCCCCATCGGAGAGAGGATCAGGACCGCGCCGTACCCGGAAGCTCTGGTGGCATTGTCGGGAGAGGGGATTCCGCCGTCGTAATAGTGCCGTCCATCGATCAGCACCGGGGGCCAGACGCCCGGCACGGCGCAGCTGGCGGCCACGGCATCCACCAGACCGGCCCCCGTCTCGGCATCGAGCCACCGCTCTTCACCCGACTCCGCATCGATCGCCGCGAGCGTCAGCGCCGTCTCAGGCCATTCGTGGCGCGGGAGCCGCTGCTCGATCACCTGCCGTCTAGTCTCCGGTGCGACGGTCGCCGAGCGCATGGCGATCCGTCCCATCCGCTTCCGAAGCCGGTCGAGGTCGTTACGGATCAGCATGACCGGCAGGAAGCGGAACAGCATCCGCAGGGATCCGATGCCTGGCTCGAGCTCGGGTACTTGCCGGTCCGGATTCACCTGTCGCTCGAAGAGGTCGGAGAGGGGCACGCCGCTCGTGAGCTGAGCCGCGACGGTTGCGCCGGCCGACGTGCCGATCGCGAGATCGCAGTCCGACACGTCGACTCCCCTCTCCTCCAGGCCGAGCAACAGCCCGGTGTGCCAAGCGATGCCGGTGACGCCGCCGCCGCCGAGCACCAGCGCTCTGTTCCGATCAGTCAACGATCGATTCTCTCGGCACTGTGTTCACCTCATTCGTGGCGGGGTTACCGACTAGACAAACGGAGGGGGTGGGATGGAGCTGCGGGGCGGCTGCGCCGCATCCTCGCTCCTCTCCGCTCGCTGCGCTCGCTCCGAGTCGAACCTCCGGCGCTTCTTCGAAGCGCTCGTGGGTTCGAACGGACAGATCTCCATAACCCTCGAAACCTGAAGACCGCCTCGGACTCCGACTTACGGAGGGGGTGGGATGGAGCTGCGGGGCGGCTGCGCCGCATCCTCGCTCCTCTCCGCTCGCTGCGCTCGCTCCGAGTCGAACCTCCGGCGCTTCTTCGAAGCGCTCGTGGGTTCGAACGGACAGATCTCCATAACCCTCGAAACCTGAAGACCGCCTCGGACTCCGACTTACGGAGGGGGTGGGATTCGAACCCACGAGGGCTTGCGCCCGCCGGTTTTCAAGACCGGTGCATTGAACCGCTCTGCCACCCCTCCAGGGCTTGGAATGTAGGACGGAATCGGCGCTCGCCACACCGTCTTGAGGGCTCAGTCCAGATCCCAGCGGATGCCCGCGACGAGGGACCAGCTCTTGAGCCTCCGAGAGTCGATCGGTGTGAGCACACGGGCGTGCGCGAGCTCGAGGGTGAGCGAGGTCGGGCCGGAGATCCGCACGTCGAGGCCGAGGGCGGCGAGCGCGCCGAGCTCGAACGCACCCGCCTCGTCACCGCACCCGAGAACTTCGAGTTGCGGCCCTCCCGTCGAGGGCGTCTGGCTGCGGATCTCGCAGTTCACTGAGAATGCCACGGTCGGCCCTACGACGGCGTGCGGCGAAAATCGGGCATCCGGGCCGGCGAAGCCGAACCTGGCCAGTACGGGGACCTGCACGAAGTCCACGGTCAGCGTGTACTCCGCGCCGGATCCGGTCTCCGTCCCGCTCTCTCGCACGTACCCGGCGCCCACCTGGAGGCCGACGTACTCGGCCAACGGCCATACGAGCGCGGCTTCGGCCCGTGCGCTGACCCGGGACTCCGTGGGAAGATCGTCCGGCGTGCCCCACAAGTCTCCCAGGCCCGCTCCGGCCTGCACGACCAGCGACTGTTGAGCTTGGACGTCGTGCGGGCCCAGCACCGCCCCGAGCATGGCGAGGGCCAACAAGCTCAACCAGCTGCACGTGCGCGCCCTACCACCACCGCCCAGCCACGCGGTGCGGTCCTCTCGACGAATCGATTGTGCTCCGATTACCATGGAGCGCCCTCCGAGGGCAGAGATGACGATCGGATGGGAATCATGCCAAGCCCACAGCATGGGCGGCAAGCGCCCCGGAGGTAGGCATCGTGAAATCGCTCCTGGACCCGACGCACCGCGCAGCGATCCTGGCCCGCCTGGACGCACTCGATCCCGACGCTCACAAGCGATGGGGCCGGATGTCTGTTGGCGGAATGCTGTGCCACCTGACGGACGCATTCCTCGCGGTGCTGGGCGAGCGGGGTCCGCGGGGCACGCCGAAGCTGCATGAGCGCACGGTGATGCGCTGGGTCGCCCTCAGCACGCCAGTGCCGTGGCCCAAAGGTGTGCCCACGATGGCCGTCTGCGACCAGGAGAAGGACGGCACCCCTCCCTCAGACTTCGAGCACGACAAGCAGACGCTTCGCGATGCGACCGAGCGCTTCCTCGGAGCCATCGACGGCGAGAACCTCTTCCACCCGATCTTCGGGAGGATGTCGGTCGGAGAATGGGGCCGCTGGGGATACCGCCACATGGACCATCACCTCCGGCAATTCAGCGCCTGACGTCCAGGCCTCACACCGCCTCCCCGGGGCGTGCCTCAGTGCCGGAACAGCCTCCGCCCGGTGAAGACCATCGCGATGCCGTGCTCGTCCGCGGCGGCGATCACTTCCTCGTCCCGCACCGAGCCCCCCGGCTGAACGACCGCCTTCACGCCCGCCTCGGCGGCGGCGTCCACCCCGTCCCTGAACGGGAAGAAGGCATCCGATGCCAGCACGGCCCCGGACAGGTCGTGTCCGGCCTCACCCGCTTTTCGTACCGCGATCTTGGAGGAGTCGACCCGACTCATCTGGCCGGCGCCGATCCCCAGGACCGCCCCGCCCCTCGCCATGAGGATCGCGTTCGACTTCACGCCGAAGATGGCGGCCCAGGCGAAGCGCAGGTCGTCCCACTCGGCCTCGGTGGGCTCTCGGGACGTAGCGACCGTCCAGCTCGGGTCCACCTGACCGTAGAACGGCGGCCCCGGAGGGGTTTGGGCCAGCATCCCACCGTACACGGACCGGAGGAGCCGCGGCTCGGGGACAGTGCCGTACGCGGTCACGAAGTCCGCTGGGTTCCCCTTCGGGAACGTAAGGAGGCGGATGTTCTTCTTCCTCGTGAGCGTCTCCATGGCACCATCGGTGAATCCGGGCGCCACGACGCACTCGATGAAGAGCTTGGACATCTGCTCCGCAGCCGCATCGTCGACCTCCTGGCTCACCGCGATGGCCGAGCCGAAGGCGCTCACCGAGTCGGTCGCGAGAGCCTTCGTATACGCCTCGGCGACCGACTCACCCACGCCGATCCCGCAGGGCGTCGTGTGCTTGATGATGCAGACCGCGGCACCGGGCGCTCGCACGAAGGGCGATAGGGACAAGAGCGCGCCGTCGAGGTCGAGCAGGTTGTTGTACGAGAGCTCCTTGCCGTGGTGCTGCTGCAGGGCGGCGAGTCCGGCGGGCCGATCGTAGCCGTAGAAGGCCGCCTGCTGATCGGGGTTCTCCCCATAACGGAGCGTCTGGACGCGCGTGAGAGAGCTCACCAGATGCTCGGGCATGACCTCGGGCTCGTCCTCCAGCCCCGCAAGGTAGGCGGTGATCGCGGCGTCGTAGGAGCTGGTGTGCTGGAATGCCTTCGCAGCCAGACGCCGACGTAGCGCGGGAAGCTCATCCTCGGGGCCGTCGAGCGCCTCGATCAGGGCGTCGTAGTCGTCCGGATCGACCACGACGGAGACGTCGGCATGGCTCTTGGCGGCCGCCCGGATCATGGTCGGCCCACCGATGTCGACCTTCTCCATCGCCTCGCCGATCGTGACGTCTCCCTTGGCCACGGTCTCGCGGAACGGATACAGATTCACCGCCACCAGGTCGATCGGCGCATAGCCGTGCTCCTCGAGCGCGGCCAGGTCGTCCTCGCGGCTCCGGCGAGCGAGCAGCCCCGCGTGGATCGCCGGATGGAGCGTCTTCACGCGCCCGTCCATCATCTCCGGATGCTTCGTGACGTCGGAGACGCTCGTGACCTCGAGTCCGGCCTCGCGGAGCGTCCGCGCGGTTCCACCGGTGGAGAGCAGCTCCCAGCCACGCTGGCTGAGCGCCTGGCCGAAGGCGACGATCCCGTTCTTGTCGGACACGCTGAGCAGCGCCCGCTTCATTGCAGCTCCTGGTCTCTTGTTCTGTCTGTTCTCGTGACTACGGAGAGCCGGTCTACGGCATGGGGCCCGGGTCGCACCCCGCAGAGAGGGCGTCGCACAGGTGATCCACGGCGTCGGGGTACAGTCGGTGCTCCACCGCGAGGACCCGCGCCGCCAGATCCTCCGGCGTGTCGCCCGGCTCGACCGTAACGCGCCGCTGACCGAGAATGGCGCCGCGATCGTACTCCTCGTCGACGAAGTGCACGGTGGCACCGCTCTCCTTCTCGCCGGCTTCGATCACCGCACGGTGCACGTTCATTCCGTACATCCCCTTCCCCCCGAACGCGGGCAGGAGCGCGGGATGGATGTTGAGGATGCGACCGGGATAGCGAGTGACCACCGCAGGTGGAACGAGCTTGAGGTATCCTGCGAGGAGGATGACGTCGACGGCGTGCTCCTCGAGGAGCACGAGCATCTGGCGGCCGACGTCGTCGAGGTCGCGCCCCCTGGTGGGCACGACCGCCGTCGGCACACCCGCCTCCTCGGCACGAGCCAATGCCCCGACCCCAGGGCGATCCGTCAGCAGCAGCACGATCTCCCAGCTACCGTCGGGACGCTGATGATCGAGGAGGGCCTGGAAGTTGGTACCGCCGCCCGAGGCGAAGACGGCCGCCCGAAGCCTCACGCCAGCTCACCCCCGTAGTGCGGGATGAGGAAGGGATTGCCGACGCGCTCGGCACCGACGGTCGTCGCCGGGCCGTGACCCGAGTAGAGCGTCGTCTCGTCCGGAAGGGTGAGGATCTCTTCCCGGATCGCCTTCATGAGCCTCTTCATGTCGCCGCCGGGAAGGTCGGTGCGCCCGATGGAACCGTGGAAGACGACGTCGCCGACGAATGCCACGCCGGCGCTCGAGTCGTACAACGTCACGTGCCCCGGCGCGTGACCCGGCGTGAAGCGCACCTCGAACGAGCAGTCGCCGAAGTCGAAGCTCCGACCGGGCTCGAAGTGGTCGGTCGGCTCCGGTGGCGGCGCCAGCTCGAGGCCGAACCTCGCGGCCTGATGGGGCACCGCGTGATACATCTGCAGCGCGTCCGGATGGATCCAGATCGGCGAATCGGGCGCGACCGCTCGGATGTCGCCTACGCCCTCGACGTGGTCGATGTGGGCATGGGTGAGAAGGATCGCGTGAATGTCGATCCCCTCGGCCGAGATGGCGGACGCGATGCGGGGCGCGTCCGCACCAGGGTCGATGACGACCGCAGCGCCGGACGGCTCGCAGACTGCCAGGTATGCGTTTTCCCCGAACCCCCCGCCCGTGAAGGTCCGGACTTCCACCGCGTCAGTCCCCGAGGGGCATCAAACGGTGAAGGAACTCCCGCATCCGCAGCCGCCCGAGGCGTTCGGATTACGGAAGGTGAAGCCCTGGCCCATCATGCTGCTGACGTAGTCGATCTCCACGCCCTCGAGGTACTGGGCGCTGAACGGATCGACGAAGACCCTGACACCCGCGACGTCCAACACCTCGTCGTCGTCCTCGGGGCCGTCTTCGATATTGAGACCGTATTGGAAGCCGGAGCATCCACCCGGCAGCACCGCGACGCGAAGGCCTACGTCGCCCTCGACACCGTGCTCCTGAATGAAGTCCTGCACCTTTTCGGTCGCCGTGCGAGTCATCGTGACCATGGCGTCCGACATCCTCCTGATTTCGCTATTGCGCTCGCGGGCCGTTTCTTCGTTCCCGCTGCACGCCTGAATACCCGACCGACTGGCGCGGGTTTCTTCGTGCTGACCCCAACCTAACCCGCCCGGAAAAACAGGGTCAACGCCGCTCGGGCGAAGACCCTAGGGTCGGCCCCTTCGGGGCCCCGCAAGGATCAGATCTGCGGCCCCGCGAAGATCGTCGGCCACCCACGTGCCGTCCGGCACCGAGTCCTCATGCTCCGTGCCGTACCCCGTGCGTACGAGGATCCCCTGCCCCTTGAGCTCGATGGCCGGGACCACGTCGGCGACCTTGTCCCCGATGTAGTACGACGCTTCGACGTCGATCCCGAGGTCCCCGGCCGCACGGAGATGCATCCCCGTGGCCGGCTTCCGGCACGCACACGGGCCCGTCTCGTCGGGATGATGCGGACAGTACTCGGTCCGGTCGACCGTGACGCCGCCCTCCTCGAGTACCTCCGCGAGGCGGGCAGCAACGGCATGGTAGTCGTCCTCGGTATACAGGCCTCGCGCGATACCCGACTGGTTCGTGACGGTCACGAGCAGGAAACCCGCCTCGGCGAGGTCCCGGAGCGCGTCGAGTGCCCCCGGCACGAGCTCCACTCCGTCCGGATCGGCGAGGTAGTGCCGCTCCATGAGGATCGTGCCGTCCCTGTCGACGAAGACCGCGGGATGAAGCGGCATCAGACCTCCCCACCCCCATCGCCGCTTCCACGGCCCGCCGAGGAGGCCGCCGCCTCCACAACACGCTCGGCCAACTCGCTCTCCTGGCCCTCCAGGACAGTGCGCACGTCCAGGACCACGGCGTCGTCGAGGACACGCCCCACTACAGGCGGGTCGCCGGCCCGCAATGCCCGAGCGAGCTCGTCGGTCATTCCCTCGCCCAGCCGAACGCCCCACGACGGAAGCTCCACGTCGGGGAACGTCCCTCCGCCCACGGCGCCCGCCGTCTCCACGACTCCGCACTCGACGCCCGAGGTCTCCAATGTCGATGCCACGGCGCGGGCCCGGGCCTCGAGCTCCCCACTGTCGGCGTGGAGCATCCGGAGCGTCGGGATCTCGGAGAGCGCGCGATCCGGGTCCCTGTACAGACGCAGCGTCGCCTCCAGCCCGGCCAGAGTGCCCTTGTCGACACGCAGCGCGCGGCACATCGGGTCCGAGCGGAGCCTGGCGATCAGGTCCGCACGGCCGAGCAGAACGCCCGCCTGCGGTCCTCCGAGCAGCTTGTCGCCGGAGAAGGCGACCAGATCCGTTCCCGCACGCAGCGAGTCGTGGGGCCGGGGCTCACCCGGCAGGCCCAGTCGCTCGGGCTCCATCAACAGACCCGACCCGAGGTCGTGCAGGAGGGCCACGTCGTGCTCCCGCGCGAGGCCCGCCAGCTCCTCCAGCGACGCTTCCTCGGTGAAGCCGGTGATGCGGAAGTTCGACCGGTGCACCTTCAGGAGGACCCGTGCTCCACCGGCCTCGAGGGCCTTCCGGTAGTCCCCGAGCCGGGTGCGGTTGGTGCTTCCCACCTCGACGAGCCTCGCACCCGAGCGCTCGAGGATTTCCGGAATCCGGAATCCACCCCCGATCTCCACGAGCTCACCGCGCGAGACGACCACGCCGGCTCCAGGCGCCAGCGTCGTGAGCGCCAGGACCAGCGCGGCCGCGGCGTTGTTCACGACGAGGGCGTCCTCGGCGCCCGTCAACTCCGTGAGAAGCGAGACGCAGTGCACGTATCGACTACCTCGTGCGCCGGCATCCAGGTCATACTCGAGGTTCGTGTATTCACGGGCGGCCGCCACCATCGCCTCCACCGCGGTGTCGGCCAGGGGAGCCCGGCCGAGATTGGTGTGGAGCACCACGCCCGTCGCGTTGATGACACGTCGCAGGGATGCCACCTCGCTGGCCTCGAGCCACGCCTCGGCAAGGGTGGCGTAGACCGAAGGTGCTTCCGGGCTCTCCGGGCTCTCTGCACTGCCGATGCGCCCACGGACCTCCGCCACCGCCGCCCTCGCAGCGTCGACGACACGGGTCCGGGGATAGCGGCCGAGAAGTTCCGCGAACTCGGTCGAGCCCACGAGCGCGTCCACGGAGGGGATGAGGCTGCGGAGATCGGTCACGGGTTGGGCCCCGGCGGGTCGGGGTCCGGCGCGTCGGCGGGGCCCGCTCCGGGCACCCCGCCATCGGGACCGGACGGGTCGTCCGCGGGAGCGTCCGCATCGCCGGCGGAAGGGTCCGTCCCGTCCGCGTCGGTATTCGCGTCCTGGGACGTGGTGTCGGCGGGGGGCGGCGGGGGCTCGTATGCGAGGGTGACCTCCCCGCCACCACCCTCCAGCCCGTTGATGTTCACAACGGACGAGACTCGGAGCTGGTATTCGCCCTCCTCCAGGGGTCGATCGAGGATCCCCACGAGACGCTGCCCGGGCAACGTGGTACCGGGACGTGCCTCCCGCGAGCTCGGCGCGCCATCGAGGCGCGGCGGGCCACGTCGCGCCGGTACGGATTGGGGCTCGGCAGCCGGAGGGGCCGCGCCTCCCGGTCCGCCCGCGCCTCCGGGACCGCCCGCGGCATCCGGAGGCTGGACGGCCGACGAGTCGCCGGCGGCAGAATCCGGCGTCGCCGCGGCTGCACTATCCCTGGTGGCGGCGGCCGCCGCGGCATCGATCGAGTCCAGCCGGGCGAACGAGTCGGCGACCTGCTCCACGTAGCGGCTGTAGCCTGCTTCGTGGAAGATGCGCGTGACCGTCGGCGCGACTCCGTCTTCCCGTGTCAGATCGAGCGCGATGCCGTCCACCGGCACGTCGGGATCCAGGTAGTCGTCGAACTGCACGACAATCGTAAGGGAGTCCAGCGCGCTCGCGCCCCCGGCCTCGGCAGGGGTCGTGTCCGGCGCGAGCACCGGGATGTCGACGAGGATCGTGTCTCCCTCGGCGACCGACTCGAGCGTCGTGCCCCTCGGCTCCCGCGGGCTGATCTCGGTGTCGCGGTTGTTGTCCTGGAACGCGGTCACGGTGAAGTTGCCGACCGGCAGGTATCGGAACGCGAAGACACCCGCGTTGTCGGCCCGCGCGACGTTCACGAGCGAGTCGGCACCCACGGCGTACACCGTTGCCCCGCTCACCCCCCGACCGCTCACCCGATCCCAGACCTCGCCCGCCAGCGTCGCGGTGGGGCCCAGCTCGCCACCGGTCGTGAAGACCAGCTCGAAGGCGTCCCTGACCCGGTTCCCGAACATGTCGCTCACCACCGGCTGCAGCGTGACCCGGTAGACGAGACCCGGGCGGAACCCTCCGTCGAGCGAGACCTCCAGGGAGCTTCGACCATGGCTCACGCTGACCTCCCCGGTCAGCGGCGAGACCGTCACGGCCGAGGACAGGTCCCCGTCGGACGTCTCCTCGCTGATGCGCTCGTCGAACTGGAAGCGCACGCTTCCTCCGAGGTCCGTCATCTCGCCGAACGTGTCGGGGTCGGTACGGACGACGACCGGCGGCCGCCGGTCCTCCGGCCCCCCTGGAGGGGGCGACTGGTTGGCGCAAGCGCCCGTGAGTCCGATCGCCACGGCCGCCAGGACGGCGGCGGCCGGTCCGGCCCCGCCGCCCCTGCTCAGGCCGCCCCCGACTCCAGGCCCGCCAGCTTCTCGCGCAGCTTCGAGCCCTGCTCTTCGAGCTGGATCGTCCGGTCGCGCTCCTTCTGGACCACGTCCTCGGGCGCGCGCGAGACGAAGTTCTCGTTCTCGAGCTTCTTGCGCGTGCCCTCGAGCAGCTTGTCGAGCTTCGTGATCTCGTCGGTGAGACGCGCCCGCTCCTGCTCGATGTCGATGACGCCCTCGAGCGGCACGAAGAGATCCGCCCCACTGTCGAGAACGGCATGGGCGCCGACGCCCGTACCCGCTGAGGTCTCGATGCGCTCGACGCGCGCGAGCTGCTCGAACGCCGCGGCCTTCTCGGACAGGACGCTGGCGAGCGCTTCGCCGGCGCCGGTCACGTGGATGGTGATGCGCTTGCCTTCCGGGACGCCGTACTCCTTGCGCAGCCCACGGACCTCGGTGACGAGCTCCTGCAGGGCGCCCATGAGCGCTTCGGCCTCTTCGGAGATGAACGCCTCGTCCCCCTCCGGCCACGCCGCGACGATGAGGTCGTCGGCGCGCTCGAGCCCCTCCGCGACGGGCAGGCGCTCCCACAGCTCCGCCGTGACGAACGGGACGATGGGATGAAGGAGCCGGAGCGCGTGGTCGAGGACGGTGACCAGCGTCGACCGGGCGGCCTCCCTGCTGTCCTCGTCCGCGTCGGGCCCGAGGCGCGTCTTCACGAGCTCCAGATACCAGTCGCAGACATCGCCCCAGAAGAAGTGGTAGAGGTCCTCGGCGACCTCGTGCAGGCGATACCGCTCGAGGCCCCGGGTCGCCCCGGCGGCGGCGCGCTGCAGCCTCGAGATGATCCAGATGTCCTCGAGCCGCAGGTCCTCTGCGACGTCACGGACGCGCTTCACCGGCGTCTCACCGAGGCTCATGAGCGCGAACCGCCCCGCGTTCCAGATCTTGTTCGCGAAGTTGCGCCCGCTCGCGAAGGTGGCCTCGATGTTCTCGTCGTCGAGGCTGATGTCGGTTCCGATCGCGCACTGGCTGATGATCGTGTAGCGCATCGCGTCGGCGCCGTACGCGTGCACGACCTCGAGGGGGTCGATGCCGTTGCCGAGCGACTTCGACTGCTTGCGACCCTTCATGTCCCGCACGGTCCCGTGCAAGTAGACCTCGGTGAACGGGACCTCTCCCTGGAACTCGATGCCCATCATGATCATGCGGGCGACCCAGAAGAAGAGGATCTCCGGCGCGGTGACCATCGTGTTGCCGGGATAGAACGCCTTCAGGTCGTCGGTCTGTTCGGGCCAGCCGAACACGGAGAAGGGCCAGAGCTGCGAGCTGAACCACGTGTCCAGGACGTCGGGATCCTGCTCGAGCTCGGTGGAGCCGCACTCGGGGCATTCGGTGGGATCCTCCCGCGCCGCGATGACGTGCTCGTTCGCGCAGTACCAGACCGGGATCCGGTGTCCCCACCACAGCTGCCTCGAGATGCACCAGTCGCGGATGTTCTCCATCCAGTGCTCGTAGACGCGCTTATGGTGGCTGGGCAGGAACGTCACCGTACCGTCCTGCGACGCCTTCAGCGCCGGCTCGGCGAGCGGCTTCATCTTGACGAACCACTGCTCGGACAAGCGCGGCTCCACCACGGTGTGGCACCGGTAGCAGTGCGGCACCGAGTGCATGTGCTTGTCCTCGCCCCCCAGCAGGCCCTGCTCGTCGAGCGCGGCCAGGACGGCCTTGCGCGCCTCGAAGCGATCCATGCCGCGGAACGCTTCGGGCGCCTCGTCTCCCATATGCGCGTCCGGCGTCATGACGTCGAGGGTCGCCAATCCCGCGCGCTGCCCGATCTCGAAGTCGTTCGGATCGTGGGCCGGCGTGACCTTCACCATGCCGGATCCGAATTCCGGGTCGACGACGTCGTCCGAGATGATCGGGATCGTCCGCCCGGTGAGCGGCAGCTCGACCTCGACGCCGACGAGCCCTTCGTAGCGGGCATCCCCCGGGTGGACCGCGACCCCGGTGTCCCCGAGCATGGTCTCTGGGCGCGTCGTCGAGACCGTGATGTACCAGCGGCCGTCGTCGAGCCGGTCGATCGACTCCGCGCCGGCGGCCTTCGCCGCCTCGGCGGCGTCCGAAGCCGACTCCGGCAAAGGGTACCTCAGGTGCCAGAGGCGTCCTTCAACCTCCTCACCCTCGGCCTCCTCGTTGGAGAGAGCCGTCAGGCAGCGCGGACACCAGTTGATGATGTATTCGCCGCGGTAGATCAGCCCCTTCTCGTAGAGGCTGACGAAAACCTCACGGACCGCGCGCTGCAGGTCGTCGTCGAGGGTGAACCGCGTGCGCTCCCAGTCGCACGAGGCGCCGATGGCCTCGAGCTGCTTCAGGATCGTGCCGCCGGTCTCGTGGACGAACGACCAGACTCGCTCGACGAACTCCACCCGCCCCAGGTCGTCGCGGTGCTTGCCCTCGGCCGCGAGTTGCCGCTCGACGACGTTCTGCGTGGCGATGCCCGCGTGGTCGGTGCCCGGAACCCAGACCGCGGCCCTGCCCTGCATCCTGCGCCACCGGATCAGGACGTCCTGGACCGTGTTGTTCAGCCCGTGCCCCATGTGCAGCGCCGCCGTGACGTTCGGCGGCGGGATCACGATCACGTACGGGTCCCGTCCATCCTCGAGGACGGCCGACGCCGGCACGTGGAAGTAGCCGCCGTCCACCCAACGCTGATACCGGGCGGGCTCGATCGACTGGGGATCGAGACGGGGTGCGAGCTCCTGGGTCACGGAATACAGGCCTTTCGGACTTGATTGAAATCGACGGAAACACGAAGTGCAGCTGGGATGGAGCCGAGCCGTAAGTATGGCGAGCCTCCGGCGCGTTCGGAACCGGCGCCGGTGGGGGCGCTGAGAGGTGCGCCGGTGGGGGGCGGCCCGCGGCCGAGCTCTGTCAGCGGCCCCCTACGGGGACCGCCGCGAAGAAGCTCGGGTCGATGCTGCGGAGCGTCCGTACCCTCTCGGGTACCTCGCTGAGGCTTTCCGGGTGCTCGGCTTGAAGGCTCCTGAAGATCGTCTCCGGGATCTTCAGGAACGCCTCGGCCGCGGTGGGCCCGAACTGCCTGCCCGTCTCGCGCTCGACCTCTTCGAGCGCCACCTCGGGCGGACACGAATCCCGGTAGGCGCGCTTGGAGGTCATGGCATCGTAGGCGTCGCAAACGGCCATGATCTGCGCGACGAGCGGGATGCGCTCTCCCGACAGTCCCTCGGGGTAACCACCCCCGTCCCAGCGCTCGTGGTGGTAGCGGACGCCCGCCGTCAGGTGCTGGAGCGTGGGGATGCCCTCCAGAATCTGGGCGCCGTCGATCGGGTGGGCCTTGATGTAATCGAACTCCTCGTCCGTGAGGCGTCCGTTCTTGGCGAGCACCCTCAGCGGAACTGCGAGCTTGCCGAGGTCGTGCAGGTAGCCACCGGCCCACAGCGCCGACCGCGTGGCCGGATTCAGCTCGAGCTGCTCGGCGACCGCGACCGCGAGGACCGAGACGCGACGGGAATGACCCGCCGTGTACGGATCCTTGGCGTCGATCAGATTCGCGACGATCGTCAGCAGCTGGCTCGTCGACAGGGGGGACACCTGCTCAGGCAGGAGGCTCTCGGCCGCGTCCAGCACGGTGTCCTGGTAGGCGCACAGGTCGAAGCTCGGCACGCGCCCCTCGTCGCAGAGCGAGAGATAGCATCGGGCGATCTCGGGCCCGAACTCGGTGCCGATGCTCGACCGGACGACGTCCGCGATCTGGTCGGGGGTCATCGGGCCGCGATGCGGCCGCTCCTTGCTGAGCGCCGAGACCGTGTCGGCCAGCCTGAGAACCCGTGCTCCGATCGGGATCTCCTCGCCACTGAGCCCGTCCGGGTATCCGCTCCCGTCCCACCACTCGTGGTGGTGTCGGAGCAGCGGCGCCAGATCCTCCAGGTGGGGGATGCCGCGCACGCGTTCCTCGGAGCGACGGGGGTGTCTCTGGACCCTCTCTCGCACGTCCGGCTCCAGCTCCGGCACAGGATTCTCCCAGGCGTCCTCGGCCAGCCCGACCATCCCCATATCGGACAGAATGGCCGCAAAGAAGAGCTCGGAGCACTCCGCCTTCGTGAGGCCCAGCTCGCGGCCCAGACGGGACGCGAGCATCGCGACCATGGGGCCGTGATCCCGCAGATAGCCCTTCGCAGAGCCCATGACACTCGTCAGGGCTTCGAGAAGACCCGCGTAGAATGCCTTGCCAGAGTCCATCGCCCGGGGGGTCCAGTCGGCCGTAGGGCCGACGCCAAAGTCAGCGAAAATGGTGCCTTTCGACTATACCGTTCCCGGCGCTCCGACCACCAGAGTGTTGTACACACCTGACGTCGTGGGCCGCCAGCCGCTAGTTGCCGACGCTCGCGGTGTCTCCCCGCTGCGCCGCGCGCTCGGCGTCCCGGCGCGCGCGGATCGCCTCCATGCGGTCGCGAACCGTCTGCTGGACGGCGATCGACTGTCCCTGGCGGGTGATCTCGGCCCACTGCCAAGCCCGCTCGCGCGCCTCGCTGCCCGGTGGCGGCGCAAACGACGGCAGGGGAAGCGTGAGGCCGCCCAGGAAGAGCTGCCCGTCCGCCACGCCCCAGCGCTGTCCGTCCCCGTCCGTGAACGTCCAGTCGGTCATGGCGCTCTCGGCATCCGCGGCCGCCGAGATCGAGTCGTACCACTCCGCGAGTCGGCCCGACAGCGCGAGTTCCTCGCGCTGCTCGAGCGTGAGGCGCCTGAACTCCTCCGGAAGCGGTGCCCAGAGCCTCTCGTCCGAGATATTCGGGCGGAGACGGTCCACCGCGGAGATGCCGGGTCGGGAGAGGTCGACGACGG
>JASFUR010000029.1:0-14430 GCA_050050215.1 Gemmatimonadota bacterium | reverse complement strand
GTCAAGTTCTCCTGCACGAACGTGGAAAGGGAGGAGAACTGTTCCTGGATCGCCTCGAAGCGGCGATGGATCACGCCGCCGAAGCCGAGCACGATGACCGGCAGGAGCACCATGGGGATCATCGCGAACGTCGTGAGCCTGGGGCTGATCCAAATCATCAGCGACAGCGCGAAGACGAAGCTGAGCACCGTGTTCACCGTGTACATCACCGCGGGCCCGGCGGCCATGCGCACGGCGAACGTGTCGTTCGTGGCGCGGCTCATCAGGTCGCCCGTGCGCGTGGACCCGTGAAAGGTCGCGTCCAGGCTGAGCAGCTTCTGGAAGAAGTCGTTCCGCAGGTCCGCCTCGATGCGGCGCGAAATGCCGTTCATGAGCTCTCGCATCCCGTACCGGAACGCCCCACCGACCAGGGCCGCGGCCACGATCAGACCGCCGAGCACGGCCACCCGGCGCCCCGTCACGTCCGGGTCGCCGAGGCCGTCGATGGCGAGCTTCATCAGGTATGGGGCCGCCACCTGGAAGACGTTGGCGAAGAACACGCACACCAGCCCGGCCAGGAGGCCTTTCCGGTAGGGACGGAAGTACGGGATGATGCTGCGCAGCTCTCGCATGACGATCAGTCTACGGCGACGTGGAGCGGCGCCAGGATCGACGCCGGGCTCGTGGCGGCCCCGATCGGGACCGGTGTCGCCACGTAGTGCTCGTACACGGTGAGGTCGTGCTCCGTAGCCGGCTCGGAGGAGCGGAACGTCACGGTGGTCTGGCCGGTCCCGGTGAGCCACACGGAGATCGTGCCGGGAGCTCCCGTCCGCTCGTCGACGGCGAAGGCGACGGCCTCGTCCGGCCCGACGAAGTGGGCCCACGTCGAGGAGCCGGCGCCCGTGATCGTTCCCATTTCGTAGGGCTCTTCGGCGCCGGCCGGCCCCGCCCGCACCGTCCAGCCGGCGTCACCGTCGGCGCCGAGCGTGCGCTCGAAAGTCGCCGATCCGGTCGGATCCCGGAACGCACCGTACGTGCGGTTGGGTGTGGCGAAATCCCATGTCCACGGCTGGGTGCCCAGCTGCAGGGGCGTCTCGAAGCCCAGGTCGCCGATCTTCGCGTCGGGATCGGACACACTCACCGACATGGCCAGCCACGACTTGCTGTTCGGCATCTCGACGTCGAGCGTGATCTCTGCCGTGCTGCCTCCACTCAACGTCAACGCTCCCCGGTAGCGGGCGAGCACACGCAGAGGGCCCGGCTTCACCACCTCGACGGACGACCAGCGGATCTCTCGAGGATCGCGACGGATCCCCGAGCGCTCGACCACGGTCAGGCCGTTCCGCCCCGGGGCGATGAGCTCGTCTCGATAATCGACGGAAGCCAACAGGGTGTAGCCACCCTTGTTCAGGCGGATGCGCCCGACGTCGATCGTTCGCTCGTCCTCGTCGACCTCCAGGCCTCGGCGCGCGGACGCCTCCGTCGTGACGTCGGGACCGTAGTGGATCTCGAAGGATCGCTGCTCCGAGGGACCGATCGAGACGTTGAAGTCGACGTCCACCTCGCGGATCGAGCCATCGGGCCAGAAGGACCACGCCGTGACCTGGGAGGGCACCTCCTCCTGCCCGGACGAGAGCCTCATCTGGTCGCCGTGCTCGACCCGTCCTGCCGGTATCTCGAATCGTGCGCTGGTCGGAAACGCGGTGCGACGGATCCCGGCCGGCTCGGTGACGGTGACCTCCGTGGTCCACTGCGCCGAGGTCGGCACGGCCGAGACGAGCACCGCGATTCCGGCGGTGACGGCGGACAGGCGAGCGGGCAATGTCGACGTCCGTGTCGCCTCCGCGGCGGGTGCTCGTCGTGCCTCGTGCTCGTCCCTCATCGATGCCGGTCTCCGAGTTGTGTCCATATCCCGGCCGCGGCTCCGGTCCGGGAGGTGGCCGTCTCGCCTCTTCCGCTCAATACCCGATCGCGTGTCCGCCCCTGCGCGGATCCGACCACGCGGTCAGCACGCCGTCCTCCACCACGATCATCTGCACGTCTCCCGACGTTCCGTTCCGCTCTCGGAGCGCGTGGCCCATCCCTTCGAGTCCCTGCACGGTAGCCGGTGTGAGCCCGTCGCGCTCGTAGTAGATCTGGTCGGGAAGATGCTGGTGGTGGACGCGTGGCGCGTTGACGGCCTGGGTCACCGTCATTCCGTAGTCGAGCACGTTCGAGATCGTCTGGAAGACCGTCGTAATGATCGTGCTCCCGCCCGGCGTGCCGGTCACGAGACGCACCGAGCCGTCGGGTGCCAGGACGACCGTCGGCGTCATCGAGGACAGCATCCGCTTGCCGGGCTCGATGGCGTTGTTCTCGCCCTGCACCAACCCGTATTGGTTCGGCTCGCCCGGCTTGGCGGCGAAGTCGTCCATCTCGTTGTTCAGCACGAAGCCGGCACCAGCCACGGTGACCTTGCTCCCGTAGAGGGAGTTCAGGGTGGTCGTGACGGCCACCGCGTTGCCGTCCGTATCGACGATCGAGTAGTGGGTGGTGTTCTGCCCTTCGGGGACCGCCTCACCGAGGCCCGGATCCACGTTCTCGGACGGCGTGGCGGCGGACAGGCTGATCGTGCCCGCGCGTTCCGCCGCGTATTCCGGCGACGTGAGACGGTCGAGCGGCATCGTGACGAAGTCCGGGTCTCCGAGGTAGTAGTTCCGATCCGCGTAGGCGCGTCGGAATGCCTCGGCGAACAAGTGGACTCGCTCGGTCGAGCCGAAGGCCATCGCGCCCAGGTCGTAGCGCCCGAGGATGTTGGCGATCTCGGCCATCGTCACCCCTCCGGACGAGGGCGGAGGCATGGAGATCACGGTATGACCGCGATACCCGAAGACGACCGGCTCCCGCCACACCGCGTCGTACGAATCGAGATCCTCGTGCGTGATGATGCCGCCCCCGCGCTCCATCTCTGCCACGAGGAGATCGGCGGTCTCCCCCCGGTAGAAACCGTCGGGTCCCAGCTCCTGGATGCGCCGAAGCGTCCGCGCGAGATCGGGCTGGCGGAGCGTATCGCCCAGCTCGGGTGGCTGGCCGTCTCTGGGGAGGAACTGCGCCGCCGACGCCGGATTTGCCGCGAGGGCCCGAACCATTCCCTCGCCGAGCGAGCGCCGGAAGCGCTCGCCGACGACGAAGCCGTCAGCCAGCTCGATCGCGGGCGCGAGCAGGTCCGCCCAGTCGAGCGATCCGTACTCCCTGTGCGCGTGCCACATGCCTGAGACGGTCCCCGGAACGCCGCTCGCGAGGTGTCCGACCAGTGAGGCGTCGGTCGGCTCGCCGTTCTCGTCGAGGTACATGTCCCGCGTCGCGGCCAGAGGGGCCTTCTCGCGGTAGTCGAGTGCGGCCGAAGCGCCGTCGGCCCAGCGCAGCACGAGGAAGCCGCCACCCCCGATGTTGCCCGCTTCGGGGTTCACCACCGCGAGCGCGAATTGGACGGCCACCGCCGCGTCGACCGCGTTGCCGCCCGCCTGGAGGATGTCCACGCCGACCCGGCTGGCGAGCGAGTCGGTGCTGACCACCATGCCCTGGCTCGCCCGTACGGGCGCGTCGGTGTCGGGGTATGGCCAGGCGTCCGGGAAGAGTCCGGCCCCACAAGCCGAAGCCGTGATCGCGAGGAGAGCGGCGGTGAAGCCGCGTCGCAGAGCCTTCCAGATACCTCGAACCATTCAACGGCGGAGCAGAGGGGGTCGCGTTGCCGCTCCAGAGCGGCCGCGCGAGCTTTCGGGCGTCGCTCAAGATCATCCGACCCTCTACCACGTACAAGCGTCGATGCGCGACAGCCGCCTGACAGAACAGCGTAATCCGAGCTCGCAGCGGATCGACGAGCTCGACGCCCTGGGCATCGTGGATCTGATCAATGCCGAGGATCGGATGGTCGCGGAGGCCGTCGGCGAGGAGCGCGAGGCGATCGCTGCGGCTCTGGAGCTCGCCGAGGGCGCGTTCCGTGCGGGTGGACGACTGATCTACGTGGGCGCGGGCACGTCCGGTCGGCTCGGCGTGCTGGATGCCGCGGAGATGCCGCCCACGTACGGCACCGACCCCGAGATGGTGCGCGGGATCATCGCGGGAGGGTACGAGGCTCTGGTCCGCGCCCGGGAAGGCGCCGAAGACCGTCCAGAGGACGGTGCGGCCGCGATGGACGAGGTGGACGTGGGCTCCGACGATTTCGTGCTCGGTATCGCGACGTCCGGGACGACGCCTTACGTGCACGGGGCTCTGCGGCGGGCTCGGGAGCAAGGGGCCCACACGGGCTTCCTCCTGTGCACGTACCCGAACCAGGAGCTGCTCGACACCCACGACGTGGTCATCGCGCCGCTCGTGGGCCCCGAGGTGATCACGGGCTCGACTCGGATGAAGGCGGGCACCGCGACCAAGCTCGTGCTCAACACGATCACGACGGGGGCGATGGTCCGACTCGGGAAGGTCTACGGCAACCTGATGGTGGACCTGCAGGTCACTTGCGAGAAGCTGCGCGACCGGGGGGAGAGGATCCTCCAGGAGATGCTCGACGTCGAGCGCTCCGAGGCCGCCGAGCTGCTGGAGCGGGCCGGCGGACACGTGAAGACTGCGCTCGTGATGGGCAGGCTCGACGTGGACGCCGAAGAAGCGCGCCGTCGACTCGACGAGGTCGCCGGCATGGTGGCGAGGGTCGTCGAGGACTCGGAGGAGTGACCACGTCTCACCGGGCGAGGCGCGGGTCAGTCGTCGGCCGCGTCGTCCTCGATACCGTCGTCGGCCGACGAGCCGCACAGGACTGCCAACGCCACCCCGAATGCGAGTTCCTCGACGTACTCACGATCCTCGGGCGTCAGGTCCTCGAGCAGGTCCGACACGACCGGGAGGCGGCTCTGCGGAGCGTGGGAACCGAGGAGATGCGACAGGCCCCCGGCCGGGTGCGCCAGATATTCGGCCAGCGCGAACACGGCTCCCTTGAGGAGCGGCGGACCGGGCACCCGGGGCTCGACCACGGCGCCGTAGAGCAGTCCCTGGCCCGCTCCGGCGAGCATGCGCGAGCCGACCCGCTCGTCCAACTCGGGCAGCTCGGCGCGGCCGGTGAGGAGCGGTTTCACCAGCTCCACGAGCAGGGCGGCACCTGCGCCGGCCAGGCCGGACCGGAGAAGGCGGGTGAAGGTTACCTTCCGGGCCGGTCGCCAGGCGCTCAGCACTTTTCCGGCGAGGGCGGCCACGCCCGAGGCGATGAGGTCGTCCGTGGTGGGCCAGTCCCCCCGGTCCGACGCCTCGGCGCGGGAGCGGCCGGCCGGCTTCCGCCCGTTCGTGCTCTCGTCGGACGGCGTATCGCCGCCCCGCACTCGCTCGAGCGCGTAGCCTACGCGATACCAGATGGTCGAATCGGAGGACATGGCCCTTTGACGTGGAAGGAATGGTAAGGGTGGCGAGGAGCCGACACCTTTTCAAGCGGTCGACGGGCGGTGCCCTGGTCGTCGTGGCCGCCTTCTGCTGCGCTCCCTCGCCCGGCCGGGCTCAGGCCCCCGACGAGGACTGGCGCACTCTCGAGACGGAGCACTTCAGAGTCACGTTCCCCGCGGAGCTCGAGGCGGTGGGAAGGAGGGCGGCGGCCCGCGCCGAAGTGGCGTACGACCTGTTGTCGACCGCGCTGCCCGAGCCCGGTGGGAGCCGCATCGACCTCCTCGTGACGGACAACTCCGACCAATCGAACGGCTTCGCCCAGGTCCGACCGTCCAAGCGGATCACCGTGCAGGCGGCCCCACCCATCGACGGGCTGCAGCTCTCCTACTACGACGACTGGTTGGAGCTCGTCATCACGCACGAGCTCGCCCACGTCATGCATCTCGACGAGGCCGAGATGGTCTTCGGCAGGCTCGGTCGGGCGCTCTTCGGCCGCGCGTCCACGGATTGGCCGCTCTTCCCCGGTGTGGCGACGCCCGACTGGGTCATCGAGGGCCTGGCGACCTGGTACGAGTCCCGCTTCACTTCCGCGGGACGGGTGCGTGGCACGTTCCACGAGATGGAGATCCGCACTGCGGTGCTCGAAGGCCGATTCGAGAGCATCGGGCAGGCGTCGGGCCGCTCGCCGCTGTGGCCGGGTGGAAATCGCTCCTACCTCTACGGCTCGATCTTCTTCGACCATCTGCTGGAGCGATACGGTGAGGACCGGATGACCGCCTTCGTGGAGGCGGTGGCGGGGCAGTGGGTACCGTACCGGATCGACGCCGCCGCCAGGTCCGCGTTCGGCGTCTCCTTCTCGGACGCCTGGTCGGAGTGGGAGACCGAGCTCGACCGTAGGTACGACCATCTCGACCGGGATCTGGCCGCCAACGGCCCGATCACCGAGCCCGAGAGGCTCACGCACGGGGCTCGCTGGGCGCTCTACGTCGGGGTGTCTCCGGACGGTGAGACCCTCGTGTACTCGATGGCCGACGGGCGCTCGGACACCCAACTGCGCAGGAGCCGACCCGACGGAACGGAAAGCCGGGAGATCTCCCGCACGAACAGCGTGTCGACGTTCGGCTGGATGCCGGACGGCCGGTTGCTGGTCTCGCAGCTCGAGAACGCGGACCCCTACACCGCCTACGGCGATCTCTACGTGTTCGAGCTGGACGGCGGCTCCCGGAGGCTGAGCGCCGGAGCTCGGCTCAGCCAGCCCTCGGTCGCTCCGGACGGGAGCTGGGCCGTGGCGGTTCGGCAGGCCGGGGGTACGAACGCGTTGACGCTCGTCACGCTGCCGGACGGCGAGCTCCGCACGATGGTCGCACCCGACCCGGACGTGCACTGGTCGTTTCCGGCCGTCTCCCCGGACGGGCGCTGGATCGCCGCGGCCCGATGGGTCACCGGCGGGGAGCAGGACATCGTGCTCGTCGATCCCCTGGGGGAGCGGTCCCCGGTCCAGGTGACGCGGGACCGGGCCGTGGACACCGCGCCGAGTTGGAGCCCGGACGGGCGATGGTTGGTCTGGTCGTCGGACCGCACGGGGATCTCGAACGTGCTCGCGGCCGAAGTCGATCAGGGCTCGGGGACGGTCGGAGCGCCCAGGCTTCTCAGCAACGTGCGCACCGGTGCGGCCAACCCGACCGTCGACCCCTCGGGCCGGTGGGTCTACTTCGGCGGCTATCACGTCGATGGTTGGGATGTGGAGCGGATACCCTTCTCGCCCGACGCCGCGAGGCCCGCGCCGCCGCCGGCTGCGCGCTTCGAGGCACCGGAGCCGTATGTCGACGCCGGCACTGCGAGCGGCGCGGTCGAGGGCTTCTCGCCGTTGCCGACCCTCGTCCCGCGCTACTGGGAACCGCGGTACACGGATCCGGTCGTCGCACCCGCTGCCGGGAGCTCGAGCGGTACCCTGCGGAGGCGCGAGCTGCTCGGATTCGGTCTCGGCGCGGAGACGGGCTCGGTCGATCTGGTCGGCCGCCACGCGTACAGCGCGTACGTCGATGTCTTCACGAGCGGTGGAAAGGCGGCGGCCGGGCTGAGCTACACCTATCGGGGCCTGGGCAACCCGGTGCTCTCGGTCGATGCCGCCCAGTCGTATCGCTCGGCGGGTCGGGTGCTCGCGGGAGCCGCTCCCGACACGTTCTACGTGCTGGATCGCGAGCGGAGCGTCGCGGCGGCCGTGACGGTGCTATCGACGCGGTGGAGACGCGATCTGGCCGTGTCGTTGGGTGGCGGCCTGGCGTGGACCCGGCACGAGCAGTTGGACAACGACCTCCGGACGGTTCCGCTCGATGCGAGCGTTCCCACGGCACCACGGTTCGGGGACGTGAGCCTCGGGCTCTCGTACAGCACGGCCAGGACCCACTCCTTCCAGACCGGTGCGACCGAGGGCTTCAATCTGTATGCCTACGGGCGTCGACGCATCCACCTCAACGTCGCGTCCGGCGGGAACGGGGTACCGGGAAGCGACCTCTCCGTAGACGAGCTCTTCGGCCGCCTGAGGGGGTACGTCCCGCTCTGGCAGATCGGATACGCGCGACACGTGCTGGCGCTCCAGGTGGCCACCGGAGCGGCCTACGGCCCCAACGCCTCCTTCGGTCGCTTCGGCGTGGGCGGCGCGTCCGGGACGCCCGAGCCTCTCACCGGGTTCACGCTCTTCGGCGGGAACGCCGTGCCGCTGCCGATCCGGGGCTACGAGGTGGCGAGCCGGTTCGGGCGGTGGGCCTGGGCCGCGAGCGCGGAGTACCGGTTCCCGCTGGCCCTGGTCAATCGCGGCCTCGGGGCGTGGCCGCTCCACTTCGATCGCCTCGTGGGCTCGGTCTTCTTCGACGCCGGCAACGCCTGGGAGCCCGGTCCCCGACTGGATCCGCTCACCTCCGTGGGGGCCGAGCTCTCCGTCCAGCTCCTGGGACGATACGACGTCCCCCTCCTCCTCAGGACCGGACTCGCGGTGCCGTTCGCGGGCGATGTCGATCCGAGCGTCTACGTGCGGGTCGGATTGCCCTTCTGACGTCCCTTGCGGGCGCTCACCAGCATCCCGAATATAAGCCGAAAGTACAACGGTTCCGTGACGATTCCGAGGCTGTCGTGCATACATGTCTGTCACGAGCTTGACCACCAGATATTGGGCCCCTAATATGCCGCTACCCAAGATCTGGTAGTCGCTCTGGCGGTTTTCCACGGGAAATCGGCGGCGGGGGAAGGCTTCCCGCCGCTTTTCAACCTCTATACCACACCTTTATCCACCCTCTTTCCACAGAGGAGGCCGTCGGAAAATGACGCGCGTTCACGAGCCCCGCCCCCGCCGAGAGTCCCAGATCTTCGATGACATCCTTCCCGAGGATCTGCCGCAGGCGGAGCTCACCGAGAATGCGCGACTGGTTCTGGCCCGTCGCTACCTCAAGAAGGATGCGGACGGGAATCCGACGGAGGAGCCCGAGGTGATGTTCTGGCGGGTCGCCCGCACGATCGCCGACGTGGACTCCGACTACGGTGCGTCGGACGCGGCCGTGGACGAGGTCGCGCGCCAGTTCTACGACCTCATGATCAACGGCAAGTTCGAGCCGAACTCGCCGACCCTCATGAACGCCGGCCGACCCCTCGGGCAGCTGTCCGCCTGCTTCGTGCTCCCGGTGGACGACGCTCTGTCCAACGGTCAGAGCGGCATCTACGACACGCTCAAGTCGATGGCCCTCGTGCA
The DNA here is from genome assembly GCA_050050215.1 of Gemmatimonadota bacterium. Taxonomy (GTDB): domain Bacteria; phylum Gemmatimonadota; class Gemmatimonadetes; order Longimicrobiales; family Gaopeijiaceae; genus UBA2982. The sequence goes on along the minus strand of JASFUR010000029.1, from coordinate 5,306 downwards.
CCAGTCCGGTGGCGGCACGGGCTTCGGCTTCTCGCGTCTCCGCCCGGAGGGTGAGACGGTCCGCTCCACGATGGGCGTGGCCTCCGGTCCGGTCTCCTTCATGAAGCTCTACGACGCGAGCACCGATGTCGTGAAGCAGGGGGGGACGCGGCGTGGAGCCAACATGGGCATCCTGCGCGTCGACCATCCGGACATCCGCGGGTTCATCACCTGCAAGGACGACACGACGCAGGTGACGAACTTCAACATCTCGGTGGCGATCACCGACGCGTTCATGGATGCCGTGGCGTCCGGCGGGAAGTACGACCTGGTCAATCCGAAGACGAAGGAGGTCGTCGGGCAGGAGGACGCCCGGGAGATCTTCGACATGATCGTCCACGGCGCGTGGAAGACCGGTGAGCCCGGCGTCTTCTTCATCGATCGCGCGAACGAGTACAACCCGGTCCCGGCCCTGGGGTCCTACGAGGCCACCAACCCGTGCGGAGAGCAGCCCCTGTTGCCGTACGACGTGTGCAATCTCGGCAGCATCAACCTCGGCCAGTTCGTGAAGCCGGACGCGGAGCCGGGCGACTTCGAGAACGGCGTCGACTGGGACGAGCTCACGCGGGTCATCCACCTGTCCACGCATTTCCTGGACAACGTCATCGACGCGAACGTCTACCCGTTGCCCGAGATCCACGATCTGGCCCAGAACATCCGGCGTATCGGGCTGGGCGTGATGGGGTGGGCCGACATGCTCGTCCGACTCGGCATCGCGTACGACTCGCCAGAGGGTGTCGAGCTGGGACGTCGCGTCATGGCCTACGTGAACGACCAGGCCGAGGTCGAGTCGGAGCGTCTCGCCGAGACGAGGGGCGTCTTCCCGGCATGGGAGGAGTCGATCTGGGGGCCGAAGAAGACGGCTGCGAAGCGCGCGAACGGAGAGCGCGTCCGTCCCATGCGCAAGCTGCGGAACTGCAACCTGACGACGGTGGCTCCCACAGGGACGATCTCGATCTTCGCCGGTTGTTCCGGCGGCATCGAGCCGCTCTTCGCCGTGGCCTTCATGCGGAACCAGGCCGGGGCGCTCATGCCGGACGTGAACCCCGACTTCGTGCGTCTCGCAAAGGAAGGCGGCTGGTACTCCGACGAGCTCATGGAGCGGATCGCGAGCGAGGGCCACATTCATTTCGACGAGGTGCCGGAGGACGTGCAACGCGTCTTCAGGACCGCGCACGACATCATTCCCGAGTGGCACGTCCGCATGCAGGCGGCCTTCCAGGAGCACACGGACAGCGCCATCAGCAAGACGACGAACTTCCCGCGCGAGGCCTCGGAAGAGGACGTGCGGGAGATCTACGAGCTGGCCTTCAATCTCGGCTGCAAGGGCGTCACGGTGTATCGTGACGGCTCGCGTGAGGGCCAGGTGCTCTCGACGGGGAAGACCGGGAAGGCCGACGAGTCGGTCGCCGAGATCGCGGCAGAAGTCTCCGAGCTGGAGCACCATCTCGCAGACGCCCGCGAAGAGGCCCACAACCTGCGCCTCGAGGTCGAGCGCCTGAAGGGCGAGCTCCAGGAGCGGGACGTCGAGGCGGGGGCCGCACGGCACAAGCGCCAGCGTCCGGCGGCGTTGCGTGGCTATACCATGAAGATGAACTCACCGCTCGGCGACCTCTACGTCACGATCAACGAGGACGAGCGCGGTCGCCCGTTCGAGGTGTTCTGCACGCTCGGGAAGGCGGGCGGCGCGGCCATGGCAGACGCCGAGGCCATGGGCCGCCTCATGTCGCTCGCGCTCCGATCGGGCATCCCGATCCAGCAGGTGAAGGACCAGGTCCGTGGGATCTCGTGTGACCGGGCGGTCGGCCTCGGGCCGAACAAGGTCCTGTCGGTGCCGGATGCCGTCGGCCAGGCCATCGAGCACTACCTGGAGGAGAAGGCGGGCGTACAGGAGGCGCTTCCGCTCACGGTGGGGACGACGTTGGGCGATACTCAGACCCAGGCCCAGCAGTCGTTGAGCGGTCTGGACTTCGACATGGGGACGTGCCCCGAGTGCGGCACCGGCCACATGGCTTTCGAGGAAGGATGCAAGAAGTGCCACGTGTGCGGCTACTCGGAGTGCGGCTAGGCGGTTGACGCTCGCGGGAACCAGCGGAGGGCGCAGACCGTAGAGAGCTGCGGGACAGGGGAATCGGGGTGGCGCATGCGCCGCCCCTTTCCTTTCTTTTCTACCTCCCTCGATCACCGGTCCGGAGATGTACGCTCGAGTCCTCGCCTGCGCCGCCTGCACCCTGCTCACGGTCACGCCGTGTGCCGGGCAGGCATTGCCCGTCTTGGACGCCTGGGTGGCGAGCCCGACCGAGCAGGCCGACGCCCTCTACTTCGCGGGTCGACCCGAGAAGGCATTCGACCTCCTCCAGATCCATGTGGAGGACGCCCCCGACGACTACGGCGCGCTCTGGAGGATGGTGCGCTCGGCCTTCGTCCTGGGGGATGCCGAAGAAGGGTGGCGGCGCCAGAATCCGTGGCTGGACCTGGGGATGCATTTGGGCGATCAGGCCGTCGCCCTGCGCCCCGACGGAATCGAGGGACGCTATTGGCGTGGGGCGGTGACGGGCCGTCGGGCGCTGAACGCTGCGCCCGAGTACGGCGCCGAGCTGGCGCAGAGAGCATACGAAGACGCGAATGCGATTCTCGCGGTGGACCCCGACCACGGTGGCGCCCACAACATTCTCGGCAGGATCTTCTTCGAGGTCATGAGCATGTCGAGGATCGAGCGGTGGATCGGCAAGGCGTTCATGCGCACGGACGTTCTGGATGCGAGCAGTTGGGAGGCTGCGGAGCTGCACCTCGAAGCGGCCGCGAAGGATTGGCCGGACTGGGTGCCGTTTCAATACGACCTGGCCCGACTGTACCGGAAACGGGGCCGTGACGAGGACGCTCGCGAGGTATATCAGCACGTGACGCAGATGCCGGCGATTCATCCCCTGGATCCCGTGCTGCAGCTCGAGGCAGAGCGTGCGCTCGAGGAGCTGGGCGACTAGCTCGTCGCCAGACGATCGTGATGCGCTTCGGACTCGTCACCGCCATCCTCCTCATCGGGGCGTGCCAGGAGAGCCAGGTTCCCGTGGGGCCGACCCCGGGGCGCCCCCGGTTCGACGGGGAGGCCGCGTTCGAGCTGGTGCGCAAGCAGGTCGACTTCGGCCCCCGGGTGCCCGGAACCGAGGGACATGCCGCGCAGCTGGAGTGGATGGTGGCGCGGCTCGACAGCCTGGCACCCGAGGTGGCCGTGGACACGTTTTCCCACGTCACCGCCACGGGGGACTCGCTGACGCTCTACAACGTGACGGCTCGCTTTCGCCCCGAGGCGACCCGCAGGATCCTGCTGCTCACCCACTGGGATACTCGTCCGCGCTCGGATCAGGCCGCGACCCCGGAGCAGCAGGCCATTCCCGTGCCGGGCGCCAACGACGGCGCGTCCGGAACGGCGGTCCTGCTCGAGCTCGCGAGGCTGCTGGCCGACTCCGCTCCGCCGATGGGCATCGACCTCCTCTTCGTGGACGGCGAAGACTACGGGCCGGAGATGGAGGACATGTTCCTGGGCGCGGTACGGTACGCGTCGCGTCTCGACTCGCTGGAGAGGCGGCCGGTCTACGGCGTTTTGCTCGACATGGTCGGCGACGCCGACCCGCTCTTCGTGCAGGAGGACCTGTCCGTGCAGTACGGGAACGTGGTGGTGCAGAAGCTCTGGGGCGCCGCGGCGCGCTTGGGGTACGAGCGCTACTTCCCGAACCGAGTGGGAGAGCGCGTGACGGACGATCATCTGCCGCTCATCCAGGCAGGGCTTCCCACCGTGGACGTCATCGATCTCGACTATGGGCCGGGCAATCGGTACTGGCACACACCGGAAGACACTCCCAACCGGGTGGCACCCGCGACGCTCTACATGGTCGGCGAGGTCGTCACGGAGCTCATCTACTCCGGAGGGTGACGCTTGGGCGACATGGCGCACGCAGAAACCGTCGCCGGGACCTTCTGGGGGCACGCCCTTCCCGGCAGCCTCCTCATCCTCTGGGCCTTGTACTGGGTGGGAGAGGCGATCCTGGGCGGAGACGAGGTGGCACCGGGGCGGACCCTCGAGTCCGGCCTCGTCCTGCCGATCGTGAAGATCGTGCTGGCGGTCGTAGGGGTCTTCATCGAGATCCCGGGGGACGGCTGGTACCCGCAGGACGTCATGATGAACTGGCAGCACGTCACCATGTACTCGGTCTTCGGGCTCTCCGGCATCGTGGATCTGCTGGCGCGTCGGGGTCTCGTGTCCGGCCGGGCCACCTACGTGGCCTACGCCGCGGCCATGGCCAACGCCGGCTTCCTCTTCTGGGGGCACTCGAGCCACGGGGGCGTGGAGGGCATCATCCACGCCGTGCTCGCGCTCGTGTTCTTCGCGGTGGCCGCGCTGGCGGTGGTCGAGATCCTGAAGCCGTCCGAGGGGATGGTCTGGGGCCGTATTGGCGCTCAGCTCCTGCTCGGGAGCTGGTTCATCGTGGGCGCCTGGATCATCTATCGGTCCGGATGGGACCTGGCCGATCCCGTTCGAGAGGGCTGGACCTACACCGTCTTCTCCTGGACCGCCGCGGGCGCCTCGATCGCGACGCTGGCCGCGCTGTTCGCTGCACGAGCGGCGCGACGGTCATAAGATGTGAGGTTGGCTCTCCCGAGGATCGGTATTATAATAAACAATCGCTGCATAAACATTCACACCTGGGACCCATGACACCTGCCACAGCCTCCAAGACCGAAGGCTTTCTCGCCGAGGTCGACAAGTACAGCGCACACAACTACCACCCGCTTCCGGTCGTCATCGAGCGAGGGGAGGGAGTGTGGGTCTGGGACGTGGACGGCAAGCGATACATGGACATGCTCAGCGGCTATTCGGCGCTGAACCAGGGACATCGCCATCCGGCCATCGTGAAGGCTGCGAAGGAGCAGCTCGACGAACTGACGCTGACCTCGAGAGCCTTCCACAACGACCAGATGGGGCCGTTCCTCAAGGAGCTGTGCGAGGCGACCGGATTCGAGCGCGCACTCCCCATGAACACCGGGGCCGAGGCGGTCGAGACCGCGATCAAGATGATCCGGAAGTGGGGCTACGAGGTGAAGGGCGTTCCCGCGGGCAAGGCCGAGATCATCGTCTGTGAGAACAACTTCCACGGTCGGACGACGACCATCGTCGGTTTCTCCTCCGAGGAGCAGTACAAGGACGGCTTCGGGCCGTTCACCCCGGGCTTCAAGCTGATTCCCTACGGCGACGCGGACGCGCTCGAGGC
>JASFUR010000028.1:0-14573 GCA_050050215.1 Gemmatimonadota bacterium | reverse complement strand
CTGGACCGACTCGGTGCACTGCGCGTCGACGGTGCGCTCGGCCTGCTCGGTGCGACTCGACCGGACGGAGCACCGGACCTGCTGGGCGCACCTCTGGTCGACGGCGCACTCGGGCGTTGCACTGCGTCCGACGGCCGTGCCCGGCTCGGCGTGGCGCTCGCTCGTGGCGACCGCTCACCGCCGCCCGACCGAACGGCGCCGCTCGGCGCGGCCCGGCTCGAGGGGGTGCTCGGCCTCACCGCCGCGGGACCCCTGCTGCCGGTCCCCCGGTCGCTGGGCGTCCGGCCGCTGGGCGTCCGGGCGGCAGCCGGGCGACCCGAGCCCGACAGGCGGTCCGACGGACGGGCCGCCGGCCGAGCGGTGCTCGGAGACGCTCCGCCGCGGGTCGCCGAAGGCCGGCTGGGTGCCGCGCTTCGCGATCCGCCCGAAGGCCGCGCGGCCGGTGAGGCGGTCCTACCCGTCGTCGGACGGGCGGAAGGCGACGCCGACGGCGTTCTGGCCGACGGAGGCACCCTGGAGATGGCCGGCCTCGCCGTGGGGCGTGCTCCGGCCCTCTCGGCATCCGCAACGCGGGCCGCCGTGGGGGTGGCGCCGCCGGGGCGCCGCGTAGCCGTTCTCGACGTCGCGGTCCTGCCCGGACTCTCCTTGTAGTCCGGACCATACCGCGAGAACGGGGAAGGCCTGTAGATCGTCGAGCCCAGCCGTCCGCTGCCCGCGTACACGACGCGGGTCCGACCGCGGTAGTAGCCGTCCCATAGGCCCCAGCGCCGACCGTCCCAGTAGCCGTCCCAGTACGAGTCCCACGGATCGTAGGCCCAGTACGGGCCCCATGGGGCGCTGAAGGGGTCACTCACGTAGACGTAGCGTGTGGGGGCGTAGTAATAGCGACCCCAGCCGTAACGCCACGCGCGGGAGCGGAAGGAGTTGTAGTGGTAGGTCGGCTGGTACACGCCGCAGCCGTAGTAGGGGTCCCAGTAGCTGTCCCAGTAGTAGGACGCCCCGCAGTAGCCGCTGCTGTAGTGGTAGTGGCGCGTGCCGCGATACCCGTATCCCCACCCGTCGTACGTGGCCGAGTAGATACCGTACGGACCCACGTAGTCACCGAAGCTCATCCCTACGAACAGAGAGCCGGTGCTGTAGCGGGAGCCGAAGCCGAAACCGACGCCCGTGAAGAGACTGCCGGTCCCGATACCGAACGAAACATGCGTCTGCGCCTGGATCGGGGCCGCCGCGAGAGCCGCCACCGCCAGGGCTGCCATCGTTGTTCGCGACACGGTACGCATGGTGTCCTCCTTACATCTCTGGGTTGCCGGCTCTTTGAAGTGCATGGGTCGTGCCAAGAGGGCGTGTGGATCGTAACGTCAACGGCCACATGGGTTTATGGCCACGTCAAGGGGTCTGGTCCGCCGCCTGGATGTGTCCGAACGGCAGGACATCCGGCGACACCCGCGGGACACGGAACAGACTGCCCGCGAGGGGCACGAAACCGGCCGTCCCGACTCCCTCCTTGATCCCGAGGCAAGATCGTGGGACATTTGCTGGGTCCAGCCGACGCTCGATCGTCGGCACCGGTGTGGCCTCTTGGCCCGCCGAGGGGACCCAGCACCGCGGCCACTCCGGGCGGTGCCATCTCCTGAAGGGCGCTTGCGAAGAACAGCTTTCGCGGCGTCGTGTGTTTCCACCAGAAGGCGAGAAGTCGTGGATTCTCAAGAGTCAGAACCACAGGGCGAGAACGGCGGGAAGTCCAGGCGGGGCGGCAAGCGTCGGCGGCGGGGCCGTCGGCGGCGAGGACGCAACCGTAACGATCAACAGGACAACCGGAACGAGAAGGAGCTGATGGCGGATCTCCCGGACGATCCGGGGGAGCTCATGGAACTGTCTCGGCCTCTGGGTCTCCTGGAGGTCCTCGGAAGCGGATCGGGATTCATCCGCCGTCGGGATTCGGGATACATCCCCGGGAACGACGACATCTACGTGGCCTCGCGCATCATCCAGAAGTTCGGGCTGCGGACCGGCGACGAGCTGATGGGCATCGTCGCCTCGGAATCCCGGCCCGGGAAGAGCCCGCCGCTCGCCTACCTCGCGCTGGTCAACGACAATCCGCCCGAGGAAGCCAAGCGGCGCCCCGAGTTCCAGCGGCTCACCGCGATGCACCCCGACGAGCAGCTCGTCCTGGAGTGCGGTCGCACCTTCCGAGGCGAGCCGGAGATGACGAACCGCGTCATCGACCTGTTCTGTCCGTTCGGCAAGGGCCAGCGGGCGATGATCGTGGCGCCGGCGAAGGCAGGAAAGACGATGGTCCTCCAGTCGGTCGCCGAGGGCATCGTGTCGAACAACTCCGAATGCCATCTCATGATCCTGCTCGTGGACGAGCGTCCCGAGGAGGTCACCGAGATGGAGGCGTGTGGGTTCGGCGAGGTAATCGCCTCCACGTTCGACCGTCCGGCCGACCGTCACACGCAGGTCGCCGAGATGACACTGGAGCGGGCCCGCCGTCGTGTGGAGCAGGGTGAGGACGTCGTCATCATCCTGGACTCGATCACGCGTCTCGCCCGTGCGTACAACACGATCCAGTCGGGCAGCGGCCGGACGCTCTCCGGCGGTCTCGACTCCAACTCGCTCGAGCATCCCAAGCGCTTCCTCGGAAGCGCGCGGAAGATCGCCCCGAACGAGGGCGGCGGCTCGCTGACGATCATCGGCACGGCGCTCGTCGACACCGGCTCCCGCATGGACCAGGTGATCTTCGAGGAGTTCAAGGGCACGGGGAACAGCGAGCTGGTCCTGTCGCGTGAACTGGCGGACCGTAGGATCTTCCCCGCCATCGACTTGCAGGCTTCCGCCACCAGAAAGGAAGAGCTCCTTCTGGACGACGATCAGCTCTGGCTGTCTCGCGCGATGCGGCGTCAGCTGGCGGGGCAGAGCCCGTCGGACGCGATGATGGAGTTGCTCGGCGTCATGCGGAAGACGAAGACGAACCGCGACCTCATGGATTGGGTTCGGAACCAGCGCTAGGCACGGCCGTCTCGGTGCCGGGCTCGCTCCCGGCTCTCGCCACCGCGTCGAGGCGATCGAGACCCTTCGAGAGCTCCTGGCTCTGCGCGCGGTGCATGAAGAGCGCCCAGTAGCCCATGAGCGGGTTCCAGCCGAAGTCGCCGTGCTCGCGCCAATCGACCCGGACGCCTCCGTCGACGGGCGTAAGCGTGATCACGCCATCGGTGCGCATCGCGCCCTCCTGAACATCGACCGAATACGCGACGCTGTCGGGGCTCGTCGCGCCCAGCGTGAAGGAGCCGACTCCCAGATCGGGGTCGTCCCATGAGAGCGTCGCACCCTCGCCGTGGTCCGGGCCCGTGCGCTCCACGCCGTTCTCGGGCCAGGGGGTCCACTCGCGCCATCCTTCGGGCGAGTCGAGGTAGGGCATGACCGCCTCTGCGGACGCCGACACGACCTTGCTCGCGTCGGCCTCCCACGTGCCGGGCAGCAGGTAGCCGACGAGCAGGAGGAGCAGGAGGACGATGGCTCCTCCTCCCAGGATCTTCACGCTGTAGCTGACCGGGCTGGAAGCTCCACCGCGCATCGGAGGCGGTGGGCTCGGACTTCCGATGGGACCGGGTGCGTCGGCGCTCATGGGCGCTCCTCGTAGAGCTCGGCGAAGAGGGGCCCCAGCACTTCCCACGCATTTTGGGCCAGGATGCGGTGCCCCTCGGGCGTCGGGTGGATGCCGTCGTTTTGATTCAGCTCCGGCACTCCCGCGACACCGTCGAGCAGGAACGGGATCAGGAGGGCGTCGGATTCGTCGGCCACTGTGTTGAAGACAGCGTGAAAGGCCTCGGTGTAGAGCGGCCCCAGGTTGGGCGGGGCTTCCATGCCAGCGAGGACGATACGCGCGTCCGGATAGCGCGTCCTCGTTCGCCTGGCGATCTGGATGAGGTTGTTCGACATCTGCACGGGACTGAGGCCGCGCAGGCCGTCGTTGGCCCCGAGCTCGATGACGAGCACGTCGAGCGGCTCGCGCAGCACCCAGTCGAGCCGGCGGAGCCCGCCGGCGCTCGTCTCGCCGGATACGCCCGCGTTGACCGCGCGGATCGGTGTGCCGGCCGAGTCGGCCATTTCGGCGATACGGGCCACATAGGTATCCTCGTCCCGCTCGAGGCCGAGGCCGGCCGTGAGGCTGGTGCCGAGGAACACGACGACGGGGCGGTCGTCCGGAACCTCCGGCTCGGTCGTGACCACCACCTGGGAATCCGCTCCGGAACCACCCTGCACGGGCGGCTCGCCGGCGGAGCAGGCCGCGACGAGTACGAAGAGCGAGAGCGCGATGGAGCGTAGCATGATGATCCGGGCGGAAGGCCTCGAGAAAAGCTACACGAGTGGCGGAAGACCACTACCCGTGTTGCGGTCGATCGACCTGGAGGTACAGGCCGACGCCTTCGTGGCGATCGTCGGTCCGTCCGGGAGCGGCAAGACCACGCTGCTCGGCCTGTTGGCCGGCCTGGACGAGCCCACTGCCGGTAAAGTGTGGCTCGACGGCGAGAACATCTTCGCGCTCTCCGAGGACGGGCGTGCGGACTTCCGGGCGAAGAACGTCGGCTTCGTCTTCCAGACCTTCCATCTGCTGCCCACCCTGACGGCCCTCGAGAACGTGCTCGTGCCGCTGGAGCTGCGCGGCGAGGCGCGCGGGGCGCGGGACCGGGCGGCCTCTCTTCTCGAACGCGTGGGGTTGGGCGAACGACTGGACCACTATCCGCCGCAGCTCTCGGGCGGCGAGCAACAGCGCGTCGCTCTGGCCCGCGCCTTCGCGAACGAGCCCAAGATCCTCTTCGCGGACGAGCCGACCGGCAACCTCGACCAGGAGACCGGTGCCGGCATCGTCGAGATCCTCGAGGAGCTCAACCGGGATGCACGCACGACGCTCGTGCTCGTGACGCACGACCTGGCGCTCGCCGAGCGGGCGCACCGGGTGGTGACCCTCGGCGGGGGCGTGGTCGTGTCGGATCGGCCCGGGGCTCGCGGGAGCGCGCCCGCGGCCGCGACCGGTGGTCCGGGCCGTGGCCCGTCAGCGGGAGCGGGGTCGTGACCTCGCGGCTCCAGCTCGGATTCGCGGTTCGACTGGCGTTCCGCGAGACCCGGCACGGGCTCCGTCGGGTCGGCGTGTACATGGCGTCGATCACGCTGGGCGTCGCCGCGCTGGTGTCGATCCACTCGTTCCGGGACGACGTAGCCCGCTCAGTGCAGGACGAGGCTGAGGTGCTCATGGGCGCGAACGCCCGCCTCCGGGCCGATCAGCCGCTGGGGGCCGACGTGGACTCGGTCCTGGACTCGCTGCAGGCCAACGGGGTCGGCGTCGCCCGGGTCACCACAGCGACCTCGATGGTCCTGGCACCGTCCAGCGATCTGGTGCGCCTGTTGCAGGTGAGGGCCGTTGACGACGGGTACCCCTACTACGGCGACGTGACGACGAGTCCGCCCGGAGTCTGGGGTGCGCACCTCGATCCGGGGCGGGTGCTCGTCGACCCGGCCGTGCTGATCCAGCTGGGCGTCGACGTCGGCGACACGCTCGTGGTGGGGCGCGAGCGGCTCGAGATCGCCGGCACCGTCGATGATCTTCCCACCGACGTCGCCTATCAGACCGCGATCGGGCCGAGGATCCACCTGTCGGCCGAGACGATGGATCGCGCGGGGCTCCTCACGGTGGGAAGCCTGGCCCGCTACGAGGCCTTCCTCCGCATCCCGGATGCAGACCAACGGGCGGAGCTCGACGGGAAGTACGACTCGCTCTTCCGGGCGGCCGACGTGGACCTGGACCTCGCCGAGGAGCAAGCGCAGAGCCTGTCGAACGGCGTCCGGTTCCTGGGCCGCTTCCTGGCCCTCGTGGGTCTCGGCGCGCTCCTTCTCGGAGGCGTGGGCGTGGCGAGCGCCATCCACGTCTACATCCGGGAGAAGCGGGCCAGCATCGCGGTGCTGCGCTGTGTGGGCGCCGGACAGATGACCGCGTTCGTCGCCTATCTGATCCAGGCCGGGCTCCTCGGTCTCGTCGGCGCGGTGGCGGGCGTCGCGTTCGGCGTTCTGGCCCAGGCGCTCATGCCGACCCTGCTCGCAGGCGTGCTGCCCGTCGAGGTAACGACCCAGTTCTCCGTCGGGTCCGTGCTCGCGGGACTCGGCATCGGCGTCTGGGTCGCGGTGATCTTCGCCCTCATCCCGCTCCTCGAGGCGCGAGACGTCCCGCCGCTCGCGGCGCTCCGCCACGACTTCGAGGGCAGGCGAACGACGTGGAGGGATCCGGCTCGGCTCGGTGCATACGGCCTGCTCGCCGCCAGCGTTCTCGTCCTCTGTGCGGTGGAAGCTCCCGAAGTCGACATCGGTCTGGGCTTCGCCGCAGCGCTCGCGGTCGCGGGAGCGCTCGTCGCGGGGGTCGGCGCCCTCCTGATGCGGGCGGCGAAACGATACTTCCCGTCCGGGGCGTCGTACCCGGTGCGACAGGGGGTCTCGAACCTGTTCCGGCCCCAGAACCAGACGGTGTCGGTCACGCTCGCGCTCGGCCTGGGGGCGTTCGTCATCGGCACGATTGTCGAGGTGGAGGGCAACCTGCGGGACGATCTGACCGTGTCGTTCGGCTCCGGGCAGCCCAACGTGCTCCTCTTCGACGTGCAGCCGGACCAGGTCGAGGGCGTCCTGCAGATGATCCCGCCCGAGGCGCGGAGCACGGCGAACGTGTCGCCGTTGATCACGTCCCGAATCGCCTCCATCAACGGACGCACGCCCGAGGAGCTCCGATCCGATCCGGACCGCAACGCTCGGCCGGAGGCGTGGGCGCTCCGGCGCGAGTACCGCAACACCTACCGGTCCGAGATCGGCCCCGCGGAGGAGCTCGTCCTGGGCCGGTGGTGGGACGGGACGCCCGGATCGGAGGGAGGTCCGGAGATCGACCCCGGCGACCTCGCCCGGCTCTCGCTCGAGGAGGACGTGGCGCAGAGCCTCCAGGTCGGCCTGGGAGACACGATCACCTGGGAGGTGAGCGGGCTCGAGGTCCCGTCCGTGGTGGTGAGCCTGCGGCGCGTGGACTGGAGCCAGCTCGAACCCAACTTCTTCGCGATTCTGGAGCCGGGCACGCTCGACGACGCGCCCGGACAGATCGTGATGGTCGCCCGCATCGCGGACGCCGAAGCGCGGGCGCGCCTGCAGCGCGACCTGGTGGGTGCATTCCCGAACGTGTCCGCGCTCGACTTCTCGCGCGTGCAGGAGGCCATCGACACGGTTCTCTCCCGGGTGAGACAGGCCGTGGCGTTCCTGGGAGCGTTCAGCGCCCTCGCCGGCGTGATCGTTCTGATTGGCGCGCTCGCGACCTCACGGGCTCAACGTCTGCGTGAGGGTGCGCTCCTCAAGACGTTGGGAGCCAAGAAGAAGCAGGTTCTGACGGTCCTCCTGTCCGAGTACATCGCCCTCGGCACGGTGGCGACGGCCAGCGGGTTGCTCCTCGCGGTCGTCGGGTCGGCGATCGTCGTCCCGTGGGTCTTCGACATCGACTACGCTCCGCGGACCGGCGCGCTGTCGCTCATCTGGCTGGCCGTGGTGTCGCTCACGGTCGGGGTCGGGCTCGTCAGCTCGTGGGACCTTCTGAGGAAACCGCCGCTCCCGGTACTCCGGGAAGCGCCGGAGTAGCCTCAGAGGTCGAGCGGGCCGTCGTCGAAGGTCAACGAGATCTCGTGGTGGCAGTTCTCACACATCACGGGATGCGGCTTCCGGAGGCGCGAGCCCTTCGCGTTGAGCTCGGCTCCGCACTTCGGGCACGTCCCGTTCACGGACTCGAGGGTATAGCGCTCGATCCATCGGCGTCGCGCGAGAATGACCCCGCCCGCCAACGCGCCGATGATCCACGGCGCATGCGGCGGAATGATGGCCACCGCCGCAGCCAGCACGATGAAGCCGGCCATCCTCAGGGCGGCACCCGACGCGCGCCAGGAAGTAGGGCGAGGGCGGATGGTGAGGACGGCTTTCGTGTTGGGGAAGCCGAACAGGATCGCCTCGCCTTCTATGCGCAGGCGGTTGGCTCCGTTCTCCATCATATGCTCCCGGCGAAGCGCGTCAGGCGCTCGCTCGCTTCATGCAGGGTTTCGAGTCGCTTGCAGAACGCGAAGCGGACGAGCGTGTGCCCGCCACCCGTGCCTTCTGGCCGAGCGTCCGGGCCGCCGAAGAAGCTCGATCCGGGCACGGGAGCCACGCCGGCCTCCCGCGCCAGGCGCTTCGCGAAGGTCGTGTCGTCCTCGCTACTCAGTCGGCTGAAGTCGGCGAGGACGTAGTACGCTCCCTGGGGCAGGGAGCACTGGAAGCCGGCGCTGCCCAGGGCCTCGACGAGGAGTTGGCCACGCTCCCTGTATTCTGCCGCCAACCCGTCGTAGTAGTCGCGGCCCAGCCGTTCGAGGCCGACCGCGCACGCCTCCTGAAGGGGGGCGGGGGCGCCCACGGTGAGGAAGTCGTGCACCTTCCGGATCGCGTCGGTGAGATCGGGTGGGGCGACGATCGTCCCGACGCGCCATCCAGTGACGCTGAACGTCTTGGAGAGGCCGCTCACGGTCACCGTGCGCTCGGCCATTCCCCGGAAGGTCGCGAGGGGGACGTGCTCACCCTCGTAGTAGATGTGCTCGTAGATCTCGTCCGTGATCGCGATGATGTCGTGGCGGACGCACAACTCCGCGACCGCTCCCAGCTCTTTCCGATCGAAGACCCGACCCGTGGGGTTGTTCGGCGAGTTGAGGACGATCGCCTTGGTGCGCGGCGAGATCGCGGCCTCGAGTCGGTCGCGTCGCAGCCGGTAGTCCGGCGGATCGAGCGCGAGGAAGACCGGCTTGGCGGACGAAAGGACCGCGTCGGGGCCGTAGTTCTCGTAGAACGGCTCGAGCACGATCACCTCGTCGCCCGGGTCGATCACGGAGAGCATCACCGCTGCCATGGCCTCCGTGGCGCCGCACGTGACGGTGATGTGGCGGTCGGGGTCGACCTGCATCCCGTAGAGGTCGGCGTACTTGGCCGCGAGCGCCTTCCGGAGCCGCGGCGCGCCCCACGTGATGGCGTATTGGTTGATGTCGGCGCGGATGGCCTCGACCGCGGCGTCCTTGAGAACGCTCGGGGTCGGGAAGTCCGGAAAGCCCTGCGCCAGGTTGACCGCGTCGTGCTCGCGCGCCACCCGGGTCATCTCACGGATGACCGACTCCGTGAAGGTCTGCGTGCGCTGTGCGGTTCGGTTCGCCGTGGGTGTGGTCATCGGGCGGAGGAGGGACGACTGGGGGCGCCGGATGATGTCCAGCCGGGGGTGCCAAGGCAACCGCCCACCTTCGCGATGGGAGGCCGTCGCGCCATATTCCCGCCCATGCTACGCAGCGCGCTGCTCTGGGCATCCACGAATCCGTTCCTGGCGGAGCGGTTGCCGAGGTACGGGTTCGTGCGGCGTGCTACACGACGGTTCATGCCGGGCGAAGGCCTGGAGGACGCGCTCGGGGCCGCCAAAGAGCTCGAAGCGGGCGGGATCACGTCCACCCTGACGCTGCTCGGCGAGCACCTCACGTCGGCCACCTCCGCGGACGGCGTGCTGGAGCACTACGAGGCCGTACTCGCGGCCATCGCCGAGAACGGCCTGGACGCGGAGATCTCCGTGAAGCCCACGCAAGTGGGCCTCGACTTCGGCGCGGCGGAGACACACGACCGCATCGAGAAGCTCGTCCGCAGCACGGACACCACGGTCTGGATCGACATGGAGCACTCGCCTCAGGTCGACGAGACGCTCGACATCTACCGGAGCCTCCGCAAGGAGCACGAGAACGTCGGCGTCTGCCTGCAGTCGTACCTCAGGCGCACCGAGTCCGACCTGGATACCTTGCTGCCGGTCGACCCGTCCATCCGGATGGTCAAGGGTGCCTACATGGAGCCGCCGGAGGTCGCGTTCCCGAACAAGGCCGACGTGGATCGCAACTTCGTGCGGCTCACCTCGAAGCTCATGCGTGCCCGGTCGCAGGGTGCGAGGGGCCGCGTCATGGTGGCTTCCCACGACGACAAGATGATCGCCGAGGCGAATCGGCTCGCGTTCGAGTTGGGGCTCGGGAAGGACGCCTACGAGTTCTCGATGCTGTACGGGATCGCGACGGGCGAGCAGAAGCGTCTGGTGAGGGCGGGGTACCGGGTGCGGGTCCTCATCAGCTACGGATCGGCTTGGTTCCCCTGGTACATGAGGCGACTGGCCGAACGGCCGGCGAACCTGTGGTTCGTGGTCAAGCAGCTCTTCCGTGGCGGCTGAGCCCGAGCCCCTGGAGCATTCGTCGCCCATCTGTGGTACAAGTCGTAGATTCCCACGCAGTCTCGGAGTGACCCTCCACCTGTCGACCCTCGGAGCACAGTGATGAAAGGCAAGCGAATCTACTTCACGGTCGCCGTCGTGTTCGCGCTCGGCGCAAGCGCGGCCGCGGCAGCGGATGTCTTCCATTTCGCTCTGAGCAGGTCCGCGCCGGAGGCCGACGCGTCCGTTTCCGCTCCTGCGGAAGTGCGCCTCTGGTTCACCGAGGCCCCGGAGGAAAACTCCGTCGGCATCCGGCTGATCGACGCGGCGGGCGACGCCGTGGCCACGACGGAGGCGGCGGCTGATCCGCAGAACGGAGCCGTCTTCTTCATCGAGCCGGGCGCCCCCCTCGCCGCCGGACGTTACACCGTCTCGTGGCGCGGGATCGGAGACGACGGGCACGTCGTGCGGGGAGACTTCGGCTTCTCCGTGACCGCCGAGTAGTCTCCGTCTGAGCGCGGGGTGGGATCCATCCTCGACGGCGTCACGGGATGGACCCTGTATGCGGGGCTCATGGCCATGCTCGGCGCCTCCGCCGGGCAGCTTCTGATCGTGCCGCGAGCGGCCCGTGAGGTCCCCGAGGCCGCCGTATCGCTCAGTCGCGCCGCCAGCCGGCTCGCTCTCGCCGGCGCCCTCCTCCTCCTGCCGGCGATGACGCTGTATTTCGTCAGGCAGCTCCTCGAGTTCCGCGATCCCTTCGTTCCGTGGAGCGAGGATGCGGAGCTCCTCCTGACGGGGACAGACTGGGGCAGGACTTGGCTGTGGGGCGCGGTGGCCTCGGCCCTGGCCGCCGTCGTCTTCGGCATGGTCGCCCGTGGGGTCCGTTCCGCCTGGTGGGTCGGTGGCGCGCTGACGCTCGTGCTCGCCGCCTTTCCGGCACTGACTGGCCACGCCAGCGGATCGGACGGTCCGCGCGCGCTCCTGCTCGGAGCTGACGTCCTCCACGTATGGGCCGCGGGCGGATGGATGGGCGCGCTGACCCTCGTCCTCTATGCCGAGCGGCGCTGGCGGTCGACCGACCACGGGCCGGAAGCCCCAGGCAGCTTGCTCCCCGCGCTCCTTCCGGTCTTCTCACCGCTTGCGGTCGCCTGCGTCGGGGTCCTCGTCCTCACGGGGGTGCTGGGCGCGTGGGTGCATGTGCCCGGTCCGTCCGCGCTCTTCACGAGCCGGTACGGCCTGACGCTGCTCGCCAAGCTGGTCTTCGTGGCCGTGGCGCTCGGACTCGGCTTCGTGAACTGGCGGAGGCTCACGCCGGGGCTCGCCGGCGACGGGGGCCCCTCCGCGCTCCGCAGAGCGGCAACCTTCGAGCTTCTCGTGGTTCAGGCGGTACTGATCGTCACCGCCCTACTGGTGCGGACGGCACCGCCGATGGGCTGAACGTCTCGCCTCCCGGGAAGGCCCCCTCTACCTTGAGGCGTCACCCAACCAAGCCGCCCCAAGCGAGGCCGTTCCATGCCGCGCGCTCCGCGCTACACCCCACTCGCCGTCTTTGCCGCCGCTGCCGCGATCGCCCTCGGTCCGATCGGCGCGTCCGCTCAGGTCGATCTCCCGGCGCTCCAGGACCAGGCCGTCGAGTGGCTCCAGCAGTACATCCGCATCAACACGATCAACCCGCCGGGCAACGAGATCGAATCCGCGCGCTTCTTCGCCCGGATCTTCGACGCGGAGGGCATCGACTACGAGATCGCCGAGTCGGCGCCGGGGCGGGGTAACATCTGGGCGCGTCTCGAAGGCGGGGACGAGCCGGGGATCGTGCTCCTGCACCACATGGACGTGGTCCCTGCCGACGCTCGCTTCTGGGACTTCGATCCGCTCTCCGGCGAGCTGCGGGACGGCTACATCAACGGCAGGGGTGCGCTCGATACCAAGACGAGCGGCATTCTCCACCTCGCGGCTTTCCTCGCGCTGCATCGGTCAGGCGTTCCGCTCGACCGGGACGTCATCTTCATGGCTACGGCCGACGAGGAAGCAGGCGGACTGTACGGAGCCGGGTGGCTCGTCGAGAACCGGCCCGAGCTCTTCGACAACATCGGCTTCCTGCTGAACGAGGGCGGGGGAGGCTCACTCCGTGACGGCGAGGTGAGCTTCGGGGTCGAGGTCACTCAGAAGGTGCCCTACTGGCTGCACCTCAGCGCGACCGGTGAGCCCAGCCACGGCTCCCGTCCGCTCGTGTCGTACGCCATGACCGAAATGCTCGATGCGCTCGAGCGTCTGCGTGAGCACGAGTTCGAGCCGCGCGTCATTCCGCCGGTGGACGTCGCCCTGAAGGGGAGCGCCGCGAACTACCCGGAGCCCTGGCGGACCCGGTTCATGGATCTCGCGACGGCCCTTCGGGAGCCAGGGGTGGACGAGGAGCTGCACGAGTACAACGCCGGCCGGTGGGCGCTCACGCGCAACACGTGCTCCATCACCCGGATCGAGGGCAGCGACAAGATCAACGTGATCTCACCCGAGGTGTGGGCCGAGCTCGACTGCCGCCTGCTCCCCGACCAGGACCCGGACGCCTGGCTCGCCGAGATGCACGAGGTGCTCGGACCCGAGATCGATGTGGAAGTGATCCTCGGCTTCAGCCCGGCCATCACCTCGACCGACACCGAGCTCTACGAGACCCTGCGTGAGGTATCTCTGGAGCACTTCCCGGGGGCGCCCTTCGTCCCGCAGGTGTCGGGCGGCTTCACCGACTCCCACTTCTTCCGGGACCTGGGGATCTCCGCCTACGGCTACAACGCCGTGGCGACCCCACGGGAGGACGCGGGTGGGGTGCACGGGAACAACGAGCGCGTCACCGAGGAGAACGTCCGGCGTGGGGTTCAGATGACGCTGGAGATACTGGAGCGGTTCGCCGGCGCGGAGCCGGTGCTGGAGTAGGGAGCGTTCGGGCAATCGGAGCACCGGAGCGCGCGACCATGTCTCTTCTCAGCCCCGGGAGCACGGCCACATGCCTGAGAACTGGCTGACCCTCATCGGCCTTCCGGCCGGACTCCTCGTCGTCGCCGGGCTGGGGGACCAGGTCGCGCGCGCCCTCTTCAAGGGCACGATTCGCCGGATCGCCAAACGGACGACGTCGACCTGGGACGACCGGCTCATCGAGCGGAAGGTCTTCGCGCGCCTTGCCCACATCGTGCCGGCACTCATCCTCTACTACGGGATAGGGCCGGCTCTCTTCGTCTCCACGGACCTCCTGGCGGAGCCCACGTCGTCGACCGCTGCGCTGATCGCCGTGCTGGTCCGCCGTGTGTCTTTGGCCTTCATCGTCGTCGCGATCGTGCTCGCGGCGAACGCGTTCCTCAACGCGATCAACGACATCTACAACGACTCCTACGAGGAGGCGAAGAACCGGCCCATCAAGGGCTACCTGCAGGTGGTGGGACTCGGGCTGTGGATCGCAGGCGGGGTCGTGGTCGTGTCGCTCCTGGCCGACCAGTCCCCGGTCGTCTTCCTCTCCGGGCTCGGAGCGCTGACCGCGGTCCTCATGCTGGTCTTCCGCGACACGATCCTCTCGTTGGTCGCGAGCCTGCAGATCATGTCCAACGACATGATCCGCATCGGGGACTGGGTGTCGATGCCCCAGGCGAACGCAGACGGCGACGTCATCGACATCGCGCTGCACACGGTGAAGGTCCAGAACTGGGACAAGACCATCACCACGATCCCGACCTACAAATTCATCAGCGAGTCGTTCAAGAACTGGCGTGGGATGAGCGAGTCGGGTGGCCGGCGCATCAAGCGGTCCCTCGCGATCGACATGTCGTCGATCCGCTTCCTCGGCGACGACGAGATCGAGCGCTTCGCACGCTCTGAGCTGCTGCACAACTACATGACGGAGAAGCAGGAGGCGCTGACGCGGTACGCGGATGAGAAGAAGGCCCTGGGGCCGGACGTCGAACCGGTCAGGCGGGCGCTTACGAACATCGGGACGTTCCGGGCGTACGTGCTCGAGTATCTCAAGGCGAATCCGAAGGTCCACAAGGACATGACGCTGCTGGTGCGCCAGCTCGCGCCGACCCCGCAGGGCCTGCCTCTGGAGGTCTACTGTTTCACGACCGACACGGCGTGGGCCCACTACGAGGGGATCCAGGGCGACATCTTCGACCACCTGATGGCCGTGCTGCCGCAGTTCGGGCTGGAGGCCTTCCAGGAGCCTTCGGGGCGGGACTTCGCGCGCCTGGGGCCGGCGGTGAAGGCGCCGGTGGGGTAGGTCGACTCCGACTGCGGCGTCAGTCGTCCCCGGCCATCTCCAGCAGCCTGT
>JASFUR010000027.1:0-14680 GCA_050050215.1 Gemmatimonadota bacterium | reverse complement strand
TGCACCCGATCTGCCTGACCGTCTCCGATAACGGCGAGGGAATCCTCGCCGAGGTCCGGAGCAGGATCTTCGATCCGTTCTTCACGACCAAGGTCGGAGGCAGCGGTCTGGGACTCGCGGTCGTGCACCGCGCCGTCGAAGCCCATTCCGGCGCGACGTTCGTCGAGAAGGGCCCGGAGGGCGGTGCTCGATTCGTCATCTACCTGCCCGGTGTTCCGGAGGAGGCCTCCGTGGAGGCGCCCACACGATGAAGATCCTGCTCGTCGACGACGAGACCGCGATCCTCGAGACGCTGTCGATCCTCTTCAGGGGTGAAGGCTACGACGTCACCGTCGCCGACTCCGGCCCGAAGGCGCTCGCGGCGCTCGAAGACGAGAAGCCCGACCTCGTGCTCACCGATATCCGCATGCCGGGTGCCGGAGGCCTGGAAGTGCTGTCGCACGCCCGTGAAGTGGATCCCGAGATGCCGGTCATCCTCATGACCGCCCAGGCTTCCCTGCAGTCTGCGGTCCGCGCCGTGAACGAGGGCGCGTACTACTACCTCCAGAAGCCGTTCGCCAACGACGAGCTTCTCGCGATCTGCAAGCGCGCCGCCGAGGCCCGCGAGCTCAAGGTGGAGAACAAGCGCCTCAAGAAGGAGATCCACAAGCGGACCCGGAGCGGTGGCACTCGGCCGGTGGGCCAGGCCCCCCGCTTCGAGGAGGTCCTCGAGCTCGCCGAGACCGTTGCGGCGACCGACTCCACGGTCCTCATCTCGGGCGAGAGCGGAACGGGTAAGGAGGTCGTCGCCAACTACATCCACGAGCTTTCGGATCGCTCGGAAGGTCCCTTCCTGTCCATCAACTGCGGGGCGCTGCCGGAGAGCCTGTTGGAGAGCGAGCTCTTCGGACACGTGAAGGGATCGTTCACGGGCGCGGTCAAGGACAAGGACGGCCTTCTGGTCGCCGCCGCCGGAGGCACGTTCTTCCTGGACGAGATCGGAGAGATGAGCCCCTCCACGCAGGTGCGCTTGCTGCGTGCGATCCAGGAGCGGGAGGTGATTCCCGTCGGCGCCACGCAGGCGGTGCCGGTCGAGGTGCGCATCATCGCGGCCACGAACCGTGACCTCGAGGAGGAGATCACACGAGGGGCCTTCCGGAGCGACCTCTACTACAGGCTGAACGTCATCCAGCTTCATCTACCGCCGCTGCGCGAGCGCAGGGAGGACATTCCGCTTCTCACGTCGCATTTCCTGGATCGGCTCGCGTCCCCGAACGGGGGAAGTCGGCCGACGCTCTCGGACGAGGCGCTGGAGGTGCTCACGCGCTACGACTGGCCGGGCAACGTGCGGGAGCTCGAGAACGCGCTCGAGCGGGCCGCCGTGCTCTGCGGGGGCGAGATGATCGAGGCGTCCGGCCTCCCGGACCGGGTCCGCGAAGCTCCGCAGCCCCGACTCATCGACGAGGCCAAGCCCCCCAACCCCACCATGGAAGTCGTGGAACGTGCCTACATCCAGTGGGTGCTTCAGGCCGAGGGCGGCAACAAGACGCGCGCCGCCGAGGTGCTGGGTATCGATCCATCCACGCTCTACCGGAAGCTCAACCGCTACGGGATCGAAGAGTGATGAGCCAAGAACAGCCGAACGAAGCATCGATCGTCCGCCACTCGATCGTTCCGGAGACGGGACTCCCGGAGCGCCGGTCGGTGGGCGACGACCTCCCCTTCGACCGGGTGCGTCTCTCGGTCGTCATCCCCGTCTTCAACGAAGTGCGGACCGTCGAGTCCCTGCTCCGGCGCGTGCGACGGATGCCGATCCAGCAGCTCGAGGTCGTCGTGGTCGACGACGGCTCCAGCGACGGCACGCGTGACCTCCTGCCGAAGCTCGAGGGCGACCTGATCGACACCCTGGTCATGCACGAGCAGAATCGCGGGAAGGGAGCGGCGCTCCGGACGGGCTTCGCGGCCGCGAGCGGGGACGTGGTCGTCGTGCAGGACGCGGACCTCGAGTACGACCCGTTGGAGATCCCCATGCTCCTGAAGCCGATCCTCAGCGGGAAGGCCGATGCCGTGTACGGATCGCGCTTCCTGGGCGGTCCCCACCGGGTGCTCTTCTTCTGGCACTCCGTAGGTAATCGCTTCCTGACGCTCCTGTCCAACATGCTCACGGACGTGAACCTCACGGACATGGAGACGTGCTATAAGATGGTCCGGCGCGAGTTGCTGCAGACGCTCCCGCTGTCGGCGGACCGGTTCGGCATCGAGCCCGAGCTCACCGCGAGGCTGGCTCAGGCCGAGGCGCGCATCTACGAGCTTCCCATCAGCTACAACGGCCGCTCCTACGCCGAGGGCAAGAAGATCGGCTGGAAGGACGGGGTGTCGGCGCTCTGGAGTATCCTGAAGTTCAACTTGCTGGGGCCATCGGCCCCCAAGTGGGCTCCCCCGGAGGTCGAACCCTGGGACTCGGCCGAGCGGATCGCCGAGGTGAGCGAGTCGGGCCGCGCGACCCAGCCGTGAGGCGACTCGGCGCTCCCCATCGTGACCCTCGCTCCGCGGCGCTCCTGGTCGCGGTCGTGGCCTGTGCGGTGTTCGCGAACTCGTTCGGGAACCAGTACGCCTACGACGACATGCCGATCGTCTTCGCCAACGAGACGATCCACAGCTGGGAGGCCCTTCCGGGCGCCGTCCTGGCGCCGTATTGGCCCAATGTGTATGGGAAGGAGCTGGGGCTCTGGCGGCCGGTGACCACCGGCGCCCTCGGGGTCGGATGGATCCTGGGGGGAGGTTCTCCGCTCGTCTTCCACGCGCTCAACGTGCTGTGCCACGTCGCGGCGTCGGTCCTGGTGCTCCTCCTGCTGATGCACCTCATGTCCCTGCCCGCCGCGCTCGTGGCGGCCCTGGTCTTCGCGGTGCACCCCATCCACGTGGAGGCGGTGGCGAACGTCGTGGGCTTCTCGGAGGTCGCGTCCACGGCGGCGCTGCTGGCCGCGTGTCTGATCCATGTGCGGAGCCCGGAGCGCTCGGGGTGGGGCGCGGCGCTCTCGATCGGTCTGTTGTACGCGATCGGGTTCGGCGCCAAGGAGAGCGCGGTCACGCTGCCGGGCCTGGTCTTCCTCCTGGACGCGGCCCGGCGGCGCATCTCGTTCTCCGATCTCGGGGAGTACGTGCGCAACCGGTGGCGACCGTACCTCGCGATGGGGGTCGTGGCGGCCGTGCTCCTGTATGGTCGGTACGCGATCCTGGACAGCCTCGCCAGACCGTTCGCTCCCCTCGGAGCGAGCCAGCTGGAGGATCTTCCGCGCATCTGGACGCTCGGCGAGATCTGGACGCATTACGTACGACTCTGGGTCTTCCCTCTGGATCTATCGGCCGACTATTCGCCCGACGTCATTCCGGTCTCGCTCGGCTGGACCCCGTTCAACATCCTCGGTGTGGCCCTCGCGCTCGGCATCCTGGTGACGACGTTCGTAGTGTGGAGGCGACAGGAGATGGGCCCGAGCACCGTCACGTCGCGAGCCGCGGCCTTCGGCGTCGTGTGGTTCATCATCGCGATCTCGCCGGTGTCGAACACCGTCTTCCTCTCGGGCGTGCTCCTCGCGGAGCGGACGATGTACCTACCGTCCGTGGGGCTCGCGGCCGCGACCGGGTGGCTCATCGTGAGGCTCTATCGTGAGCGTCCGGGGGTGGCGTGGGCCGCCCTGGCCCTCGCCCTGGGCCTCGCATCGGCGAGGACGTGGACGCGCACGCCGACCTGGTACAACAGCCCGACCGTCTTCGCGACGATGATCGGGGACCACCCGTACGCGGGGCGCTCGCAGTGGGTCCTCGGCGACGAGTTCCTGCGCGTGGACTCCGAATCGTCCGCGTTGAGAGCCTACTCCGCCGCCATCGGCATCCTCGGCCAGGACTATCAGCTGCTGACCGAGATCTCCATGAAGCTCATCGGACTCGAGCGGTACCGGCTCGCGGAGTTCCTCCTGGTCCAGGCGATTCAGGAGGACTCGAGCTTCCCGCTCGCGCCCGCGCTCATGTCCATCCTCAGGGCGGAGCAGGCGGACCCCATCGGGACCGAGCGCTACGCCCGCATGGCCATCGAGCGGACGGACGACGATCTCGTCCAGTGGCACCTGCTCGCGTGGGCGCTCGCCTCGCAGGGACGGTGGGACGAAGCCACTGAGGCCCGTGAGCGAGCTGAAGAGCTGGGGGAGACCGGCTTCTGGCAGCGTTGGATCTACGTGGCATACGATCGCCGGCGTCGGGGCGACGAGGAAGGGGCCCGCGCGGCGGCCGATTCTGCCTGGGAATGGGTCTCCACGGATGTCGGGCGGGTGGCCCTGGACTCGCTCAGAGTGGCCGAATTCGGCCTGCCGTCGCGTCTTCAGGACCGAATGGAAACCGAAGATCCCGGGCGTTCCTGAGCTCGCGCGGGGCTCCAGGGCTTCTTGCAAAACGCATCCCATTTGCAGAATCCCAGAGCATTTTGCCGGATTCGGGCCTGGAGCGAAGAAAGTTGTTGCCCCCTAAGTGCCTGCGATTTATATACTTGACCGCGGTTGGCGCAGTTTGGAATCGCTCTTGCCTTCCAACTGAGTCGGTTGTGCTCACTTCACATCACACCTGGAGCATCACAATGCGGGACAACAAGGGCTTTACCCTGATCGAGCTCCTCATCGTGGTCGTGATCATCGGAATCCTGGCGGCCATCGCCATTCCGAAGTTCTCCGCCACGCGTGAGAAGGCTTATTTCGCGGCCATGAAGTCGGACCTCAAGAACCTGGCTAGCCAGCAGGAGATCTACTACTCCGACTACTACACCTACAGCAGCACGGTCGCCGACCTCGGCTTCGTCGAGTCGAATGGCGTGAACGTCACCATCGGTGGCATCGGTACGACGGGCTGGAATGCGTACTCCACGCATGACGCGCTCACGACTGCCGAGGGCTGCGCCATCTTCTACGGCTCCGCGACGGCTCCGTCCGGTGCCCCGGCGACGCCCAGCAGCCCCGGCGAGATCGCCTGCACGAGCTAAGCTCGAGCAAAGCAGGACCCCGCATCGAGATGCGGGTGTGACCTGAAGCACCGGGGCAGTCCGGGCTTCGGCCCGGGCTGCCCCAGGTCACGTCTGAAGGACCCCTCCCCGCGCCCGCGCTGCTACTCCCCAGCCTCAGCGAGGAACCATGAGATCCCACCGCCAAGACGGCTTCACGCTGATCGAGTTGCTGATCGTCGTCGTCATCATCGGGATCCTGGCAGCGATCGCGATCCCGAAGTTCACCTCGGCGCGCGACAAGGCCTTCATCGCGAGCATGAAGGCCGACCTGAGGAACCTGGCCACGCTCCAGGACCTCTACCACAACGGCAACTACACGTACTCGAGCGACGCCACCGCCCTGGAGTTCGTCACCTCGGAAGGAGTGACGGTCAACATCAGCCCCGGAGCGACCGGCCAGGGTTGGTCGGCCTCGGCGACGCACCTCGGGCTGCCCGGAGCGATCTGCGCGATCTATCACGGAAACGCGGCGCAGCTCACGCCGGCGACGGTCGAAAGCCAGATCATGTGCAACTAGGGTCGCGTGGCCGGCCCCGACCTCCGGACGCTTTCTGCCGGTTGTCACCTGCCCGGCGCCCGTCCAAGTTGAGCCCGTGACGTCCAAATCCCTTCTCGCGAGACGGCTCTTCGTCCGGCTCGCGCTTCTCTTCGCGGTCATCCAGGTCATCGCCCTCGTCGGCGCCCTGCTCACCGCACCGACGATCCGGGCCAGCGCCGCGGGAACGCTCCTCCTGGTGCTGCTCGGCGCCGTGGATCTCGGTGCGCTCGCCGTCGTCGCCAGCCTCGTCGCCCGCGGTCGGAACGGCGACGCCACCACGCAGCTTGCAGCCGACGTCCAGCGCATCGCGGACGGCGACTACCGCCACCGGGTGGGCGACCCCCACGTCGACGACCTGCGTGAGATTCGGGACAGCGTGAACCACCTGGCCGACCGGCTCATCGCCGACCAGAAGCGGCTGGCCGGCAACATCCAGTCGCTCGAGGAAACGAACAGGGAGCTGATCGTGCTGAGAGACCAGATGGTCCACTCGGCGCGTCTCGCCTCGGTGGGCACGCTCGCAGCCGGCATCGCCCACGAGGTGGGCAACCCCCTCGGCGCGATCATGGCCTTCGTGGACGTCGCGCGCTCGCGGGCGGAGCGTGCCGGAGCGGACACCGAGATCCTCGACTCCATCAAGGCGGAGGCCCGCCGCATCGACATCATCGTCCGGGGTCTGCTCGACTATGCGCGGGCTCCCGACGAGGATGCCGAGCCGAGACGGGCCAACGAAGTGCTCGGCGACGTGCGCGAGCTTCTCCAGAACCAGGGCAAGCTTCAGGGGGTCGAGGTTTCCTGGGACGTTCCCGACGACGCGCTCGGCCTCGTGACCGAGCCGCACCGCCTCCAGCAGGTGCTGGTGAACCTGCTTCTGAACGCGGTGGACGCGCTCGAGGAGACTCCGGATCCGCAGATCCGCGTGCGGCTCTACGACGAGGAAGGGGAGTTCAGGCGTCTACGGCCGCGCCGTGAGGACGATCCGCCCGGCGTGAACTACCTGCACCGCCGCAGGGTCTCGGACGACGGGGTCGGGATCGATCCCGTGTCGCGCGCGAACCGGGTCACGGTCATCGAGGTCTCGGACAACGGGCCCGGCATCCAATCCGACGATCTGGACCGGGTCTTCGATCCGTTCTTCACGACCAAGGAGCCGGGGAAGGGGACCGGCCTGGGCCTCTCCATCTGCGCCCGCCTGGTCGAAGGGATGGGCGGACAGATCGACGCGAGCTCGGCCGAAGAAGGTGGAGCTCGCTTCGTGATACGACTTCCTGGCATCGGAGACGGGCTTTCTAGTAAAGTCGTCGCGTCTGGATCTGAATCCCCGGAGGCAGAGGTTCGCAAGTGAAGGTCTTGATCATCGACGACGACGCGGGGCTGCGTAAGTCGCTGTCCCTTATCCTGGGCGACGCCGGCTACGACGTCATTCAGGCCGAGGACGGTGAGGCGGGGCTCCGTGCGGCCGCCGAGGAGAAGCCGGACCTGATTCTCTGCGACGTTCGCATGCCCAAGCTCGGCGGCATCGAGTTCCTCGAGGCCTACCGGGAGGCCGGCGGTGAAGCGCTCGTCCTCGTGATGACCGCTTACGGCAGCTTGGACCTCGCGATGGACGCAATGCGGAAGGGCGCGTACGACTACGTCGCGAAGCCGTTCGGCGCGGACGACGTGCTCCTCGTCGTGCAGAAGGCGGAGGAGCGGGAGCAGCTCCGGCGTGAGGTTGGACGGCTGAGGCAGGAGGTCCGCGAGGACGCGCGCTTCGGCGAAATCGTGGTGGGCTCGCCGGCCATGCGGCGTGCGATGGACGTGGTCCGCAAGGTCGCGCCCCACGACTCGTCCGTCCTGATCACGGGGGCGAGCGGCACCGGAAAGGAGCTGGTCGCACGTATGATCCACCGAGAGTCGTTGCGCTCGGAGGCCTCCTTCGTCCCAGTCAACTGCGGCGGTGTGCCGGAACAGCTCCTCGAGTCGGAGTTCTTCGGCTTCGTGAAAGGCGCGTTCACCGGCGCCGACCGTGACAAGCCGGGCCTCTTCGAGGCCGCCGACGGCGGCACGATCTTCCTCGACGAGGTGGGTGAGCTTCCTGGCACGCTGCAGGTCAAGCTCCTGCGCGTGCTTCAGGAGGGAGAGGTCCGCCGTGTCGGCGCGACGGAAACCAAGCAGGTGGACGTGCGCGTCATCTCCGCCACAAATCGCGACCTCGAGGAGGCCGTGGAGACGGGCGATTTCCGAACGGACCTCTACTACAGGCTCGCGGTCGTGCCGGTGCACCTGCCGCAGCTCCGATCCCGGCAGGAGGAGATCCCGGAGCTCGTAGCGCACCTCATCGCACGTCACGCCTCGCGGTTGCACGTGGACGTGGAAGGCATCGAGCCCGACGCGATGGAGATCCTGCTCGCCTATCCCTGGCCCGGCAACATCCGCGAGCTGGAGAACGTCATCGAGCGCGCCCTGGTTCTGACGGAGGGGGACAAGATCTCCGTCGAGGATCTCCCGGAGTCCGTGCGACGACCCGCCCCGGAGGGGCCCGGGCTCTCGGTCGACACCGACGACCTCTCGGTCAAGCGGCACGGTGCCCGGCTGGAGAAGCACCTCATCGAGCGCGCGCTGGATCGGACGGGCGGCAACAAGACGCAGGCGGCGGAGCTCCTCGAGCTCTCCCCGCGTGCGCTCCGCTACAAGATCCAGGAATACGGCATCGGGTAGCGCGCCCGGTCCACTGGGCCGGTCCGCGCGTGATCGTCCCATCGCGCCATCCGCGCGCCCCGGCCGCGAGCGCACGATGAGTGTATGCGCGGTCACACACTCGTCGAGCTGCTGCTCGTACTCACCCTGATGGGAGCGACCACCGCGTCGCTCGCCCCCGCGGCGCGCCGGTTGAAGGACCGGGGCACGGTGGTGGCGGCACGCGAGGCCCTCGTGGGCCTGCTCGGCGAGACGAGAGCCGCGGCGATGCGAGTGGGTGAGGCGCGGCTGCACATCACCTCGGACCCAGCGGCCGCGAGCGCATCGGTGAGCGACTCCACGCTCCGCTCCGTGGACCTCGGGGGCGAGCTGGGGGTCGCCGTCGAGCTCTCGGGTGGACGCGCCGAGGTGGACCTCGAGTTCGACGGGCTGGGCCTCGGCAGGATGGCCGGACAGACCATTCGGCTCCGCCGAGGCGAAGAGATCTCCGAGCTGGTCGTGTCCAGCTACGGTCGGGTGCGGCGTCGATGAGCAGGGGGTTCACGTTGATCGAGGTCGTGGTCGCGCTCCTGCTCCTCGAGGTCGGGGTGCTCGCAGCCGCCGGCACGCTCCAGGTAGCCTCCCGCACGCTCGCGGAGGCGGAGCGTGTGCAGCGCGCCGTCGCCGCGGCCGGCGGCATTCTGGACTCCCTCGCCCGCGTGGCAGCGCCCTCGGACGGCAATCGGACGCTGCCCTTCGGCGAGGTGGCTTGGTCCGTGGACGATACGGGCGCGGTGATTCTGAGAGCCGAGACTCGTGACGGCGTCCTTCTCCTGGACGTCACCTCCGCCGTGGCCGCGCGGTGAGGCTCCCCAGCGGCCGGGGCGGTGGAGCCGGAAAGGGTTCCGGCTCCGTCGGGCTGTCCGCACCCGAGGCCATCGTGGCGCTCCTGCTCGGACTCTTCATCGTGCATCTCGCGCTCTCGTCGATGGCCCGCCTGCGGACTACCGAACGGCGGCTGGCGAAACGCGCCGACGGATTGGTCGCGATGCGTGTCACGGAGCATGTGTTGCGGCGGGAGCTGCGCTACGGCGTGGCGGGCCGGGACTGGACGGTCGACCGCGACTCGCTCTCCCTGAGGGCGTTCCGGGGAACCGGGCTCGTATGCCCCTACGACTCGACCACCACCGAGATCGTCGTCTCCTACGACGGCGACAGGGCACCGGACGCCGCGAAGGACTCCGTGCTGTTGGTGACCCCCCTGGGACGAGCGGAGGTCCGAGCCTTCGCCGGCTCGGTGACCGCGCCGTCCCCGTGTGGGGCCACGCCGGCGGGTGAGCTGCGCACGTGGACGCTGGACTCGGCGGTGGAGCCCGGCATCGTGCTCGCAAGGCTCTTCGAGCGTGGCTCGTACCACCTGGCCCTGTCGGCGCTCCGGTACCGCCGCGGCTCGTCCGGACGGCAACCACTCACGCCGGAGGTGTGGGCCGGGAGTACGGGGTGGAGCATCGGGGACGGGCGGCTCGGGTTGGAGGTCCGGCCCCGGGCGGCGGATGTCGGACGCCCCTGGTCGGCGTTCCTGGCGTGGACGGATCCGGAGTGAAGAGTCGTCCCGATGCTCCGCACCGCGCGGCGAGATCTGGGTCCGACAGCGGTGCGGCCCTCGCGTTCGTGGTCCTGATCATGCTCGCGCTGCTGACGCTTGCCCACGGGGCGCTCCTGGCGGCGCTCTCGGAGCGGGAGGGATCGCGGATGGCCGTGCGCGAGCTGCGGTTGCGAGGCGCCGCAGAACATGCGCTCGCGCGGACCCTAAGCCGCCGCCCCGGCCCGGCTCTGGACTCGATGAATTGGTGGGAGGTCGCCACGGAGTGGTCGGACACGGTCGGTGGGATGGCGACCGGAGGAGTCGTTCGCAGGCTCGGGCCCGAGTCGTGGCTCGTCGAGGGCAG
Organism: Gemmatimonadota bacterium; assembly: GCA_050050215.1. Lineage (GTDB taxonomy): Bacteria > Gemmatimonadota > Gemmatimonadetes > Longimicrobiales > Gaopeijiaceae > UBA2982. Next base: position 4,509 of record JASFUR010000027.1, on the reverse strand, counting down.
GGCCCTGGACCCGTCCGGAGTGGAGGCGCGGAGCGCGCGTCTGGCATGGAGCCTCGATCCGCTCACTCGCGTCCTCATGCTGCGTGGGGTGGTCACGACGACCCCCGGGGCTGCGGCCTCGATCGCGGGTACCGTCGATGCGAGCGCGCCGGCCATGGTTCGCCCGCCGATGCAGCCCGGGGATTGCGACCCGTGGCAGGCTTCGTTGACGGAGGACCTCGGCGGGGTACCGCTGTCGGTCGTGGCTCCGCCGGAAGACAGCACCGCGCCGCTGGCGCTGGGCGCCATGGACTTCGACCGCATCCTGGCGGCCGCTCCCGTCCTGATCCCTGAGCGCGGCACCCCGGCGCCGGACGAAGCTCTCGGGGCGTGCCTCGTCGACGAGCCCTGGGTATGGGGCGATCCGGACCAGCCATGGCGTCCGTGTGGACCGGTCGTGCCCATGAGGGCGTCGCTCGGAGAGCTCGAGGTCGAGGGCGGGGTCGGGCAGGCCCTCCTGGTGGTCGACGGAGACCTGAGCCTGACGGCGGGCGCGCGGTACTACGGCCTGGTGCTGGTCCGGGGGATGCTCAGGCTCGAAGGAGGCGCGCACTTCGAAGGCATGGCTTTGGCCCGCGACGGCGTCGACGTCGCGTCAAGCTCCAGCCTGGTGGGCTCGGAGTGCTGGGCCCTGAGGGCGCTGGCGGAGAACCGCTCCGCGCTCGGCGGGTTCGTGCCAGTGTCGGATGCGCGCATCGGACCGCTCTAGCCTTCGTGACCCCGGCCGGTGAGACCTCCTCGGACCGGCGCTCGCGCGACCTATCCGCTGGCTGCTTCAGCCTGCCTGATCATGGCGTCGAGCAACTCGTTGCGCAGATGCCAGTCGGGTCGACCGGTCAGGGGCGCGAGTCGATCGAAAGCGTTGCGCGCGGCGACGACTCTCCCGGTGCGCAGATAGGCCAGGACAGCGATGTCGAGGAGCGTGCCCGGATCCTCCCAGCGCTCTCCGGCAGCGACCCGGTCCATGAGGCGGTCGGCGGCTGCGGCGGCCTGCTCCCAGTCCAGAAGCGAAAGCGAGTGTCGCAGCTGGACTTCGGCACGCGCTTCCGGGGGCGCGTCGGCGCGGTCGAGGAAGTCGTCCACGACGTCGTAGAACGTCGTGTCCACCCACCCCACCGTCCCCCAGTGCAGGGCGGTCTCGACCCGGCGGAAGTTTGCCGCCCACTGTTCCCACTGCCCGTTGTACCGTGGACCGCCGCTCACGACGAAGAAATTCCGGAGCTCGACCAGGTACCGCTGCCAGTCAGGAAAGGCTTCGGGCGCGATGCCGCCGCCGCCTTGGTCGGCCTCTCGCAGCCACTGGGCCCTTCCCCACAGGACCGCCGGCTGCAGGCCGTAGGCCGGTACCGGCTCGTAGGGCGCGGGCGCGATCGTTCGGCCATCCAGCACTCTCGGGAGGTCGACCCGGGAGGTCGCGAGCCCGTAGGTCCCCGTCGCACCCGTGGACTCGAACCTGGCCCGCTCCGCACCGAGATCGAGGATGGGATGATAGTCCGAGTTGATCCGCACGTCCGAGTCCAGCAGGGGCCGGAGCGTGGTCTCGTCGAAGAGGAAGAGTGGCTCCATGTGTTGAGGCTGGAAGGTCGGTGCGCTCTCGGTCATCCGGAGAAATCCCTCGCTCCGCAGGACCGACCAGTCGGGCTCGCCGAGCGGAGTCGCGCTCGCGACGATGGCGACGTCCTGATCGCCCACGAGGTACGCACGATAGGACGGGAAGACCTCGTCGAGGGCGGCCACCACGGAAAGGAAGAGCTCGTCGTTCAGCTCGTAGAGCTGCAGCCATTGCGCCAGGACGCCGCCTTCCGCCAGGAACGCCTGGACCCGCTCGTAGAACTCGACGGTGAAGAGGCTGGCGGTCCCGCTGACCCAGGGGTTGCTGGGCTCCGCGAAGATGATGCCGAAGCGTTCTCGCCTGTATGAGAAGAAGGACTTCGCGTCGTCGAAGACGTAGCTGGATCGAGGGTCGGCGAGCGCGGGTCCGTTCGCGGGCAGGAAGACCAGGGAGCCCTGGACCATGAGCGGCTCGATCTCGATGGTGACGACGCGCTCGGTCTCGGGGCCGGTGAGGAAGGTCGTGGCGGATATTCCAGAGCCGTGGCCGATGTTCGCCACGTTCCGCGCGTGGGGCCGGAACGCCATCGCGACGCCGGGAGACAGAACCTGCGTCGTGTAATCGCCGCCGGATTCGATCGGCGTGACCGGGAGCGTGTCGCGCTCCTCCGAGGTCCACCGCGGCGTCATCGAGGCGTCGGGCTTGCCGTTGGTGGCCAGCGAGATCACACCGTCTCCGGTGCCCATGTTCGCCGAGACCGTGGCCGTGCGTCCATCTCCGTAGTAGAGCGGAATCCGGTCCCCCTCGCGGGCGAGGACCCCTCGGCGGTAGACGCCACTCGTCAGCACGATCTCATCGAGCTCGAGACCGATCCCGACGCCCCCGAAGAGGACGACCCCGGCCAGCGACCCGATCGCGGCGAAGCGCATGCTGCTTCCGGACCATCGTGTGGAGCGCTCCAGGAGCCAGAGCCCGAGGAGGACGTCGACCGCGGCGCCCGCGAGAATGAGGCCCTTCAACCCGAGCCACGGGAGCCCGAACAGGCCCGCCAACGCAGCCCCCGCCACGGACCCGATCGTGTTCACGCCGTAGACGCGACCGATCGTTTCCTCACCCTCGCCGGCGCGGAGGAGGGTGCCGGTGATGATGGGCAGCGTCATGCCCGCCAGCACCGTGGAGGGCAGCATGACGATCAGACAGAGCGCGTACCGGCTCACGTTGAAGAGGAAGTACCCGCCGCTCATGTTCGTCGTCACGCTCACGAGCCACCGCACGGCGTCGAACGAGATCAGATAGAAGAGCGGTACCGAGACGACCGCCGCCAGGCCCATGAGCACCTGGATGACACCGAGCAGGTGCAGTGGCTGGGCCGAAGTGTCGGATCTGCCGCGGATCCACCCGGCTCCGAGCGCGAGGCCGAGGATGAATGCCGACAACATGAGCTCGAACGAGTGCGTCGCGCTCCCCAGCGACAGCGACAGCATACGGATCCATCCGATCTCGTATGCGAAGGACGCGAAGGCGGTGAGGAAGCTGACCGACAGCAGGACCGCACCGAGTCTGCCCGGTGTGGCGGTCCACGGCACCAGACCCCTCGGTCCGTGGTCCGGCGCCCTGTCGCCCGGCTCGACAGCCTCCGCGTCCCACTCGGAATCGCTCGGCTCCGGCGGCGGTGGAGCCGGCGCCGCCGGCACGAGTTCCTCGGCCAGCGTCGCTTCACCCTCGGGCGGGACCCGGCCGTCCCAGCTTCTCGCGACCGCGAAGGCGATGCCCGCGGCCACCATGTTCAGCAACCCCGCCGCGACGCTCGTTCCGGGGAGTCCGAAGGCTCCGATCATCCAGAAGCCCGCCAGCAGCACACCAGCCGCCCCACCGAGCGTGTTCCAGAGGTAGACCCGCGCGACTGCCCGGCCCGGATGGGTGACGTCGGCTCGCACGATCGCGGCCGCCATGAGGGGGAACGTGGCCCCGAGCACCATCGCCTGCGGCAGGATCATGAGTCCGGCCATGCCCCAGCGTGCCGAGCCGACGAGACCGGCGCTCCCGATCGCCGGGAATAGCGTGTCGTAGCTGAAATCGCTCGCGAGGCGGAAGAGCGGGTGGAAGACGAAGCCGGCCACGGCCAGTAGGGCCTCCGCCGAGGCGTACCACCTCAGGGGGTTCCCGATCCGCGGCGAAGCGCCGCCCACCAGCATGGCGCCGAGCGCCATGCCTCCGAGGTACACGGCGAGCACGAGCACCTGTGCGTAGGCGCTGTGGCCGACGTAGAGGCCCAGATAGCGGGTCCACAGCACCTCGTACACCAGGCCCGCGACCCCGGAGACGACGAAGGCGAGGTAGAGCGACTTCCTTGGACTCACCTCGGCTTTTCCACTCCTACTCGCGTGTGCGCGTGCCAGATACTCCGTGCGGCATCTGCTCGCCGCGGGACGATACGACGATCCCCTGACCCGGGGAAGCCGCCCGCCCCTGAGCGATTATCTTCCGGGGCAGGCAAAAAGTGCGCACTACAATCCTTTGCCACGCGGATGGGCCGCATCAATATTGCACTCGTGACTGGCACGGAACTTGGTTGTAACTACGGTCGGCGCCCATCAGGCCAAGGAACTCGGAAGTCATGAAGCGCACCCCCAGCGGCTTTACCCTCATCGAGCTGGTCGTCGTGATCCTCGTCGGAAGCATTCTCGTCGGGGTCGCGATTTCGAGCTTCCAGAACGCGCAGGCGGGCTACGCCGCGCGGAACGGTAGGGTCATGTACGAGACCCTCCACCAGCTGGCGCGCGCGCGCTCGATCGAGATGGGTCAGACGATGCGTCTCATCGTCGACGCGAGCGGGGACTCGGCCTACATCCTCCACATCGACAGCACGGTCACCGACGTCACGCACTTCCGCGACGAGCTCGGAGTCGACCTGGTGT
>JASFUR010000026.1:0-14759 GCA_050050215.1 Gemmatimonadota bacterium | reverse complement strand
TCCGCGACCTGTCTCTCTCCACGAACGCGGTGCTCCTCGCCGACCAGGCGGAGGCCCTGAAGTCCGCCGGCATCCAGCGGTTGAACGTGTCGCTGGACTCGCTGCAGCCCGACCGCGTCGACTCCATCGCACGCCGGCCCGGCTCGTATCCGAAGATCATGGAAGGGCTCGACGCGGCCGAGGAGGTCGGATTCGCGCCCATCAAGGTCAACGTCGTGCTCATCCGGGGGCAGAACGACGACGAGATCCGGGACTTCGCCGAGATCACGCGCGAGCGGCCATGGCACGTGCGATTCATCGAGATGATGCCCACCGGCGCAAACCTCGAGCTCAGCGCGAAGCAGTTCGTCTCGTGCACCGAGGCGCTACGTCAGGTACGGGAGATCGACGACCTCGAGCCCGTCGCCGGACCGTTCGGCAACGGGCCCGCGCGCTACTACCAGTTCCCGGACGCGCCGGGCACCATCGGCGTCATCACCCCGATGAGCCACAACTATTGCGACCGCTGCAACCGGATGCGGCTCACCGCCGATGGCCAGCTTCGCCCGTGTCTCTTCGGGCACATCCAGACCAACCTCCGCGATCCGCTGCGCGCCGGCGACGACCTCGTCCCGCTCATCGAGGAGACGCTCCGCATCAAGCCCGAGCGGCACTACCTGATGCAGGGCAGCGACCTCGGCTCCGGCGGGCTGGTCGCGCTGTCGCAGACGGGCGGGTAGGGCTGCCCACGTCCGTCGCGCCCGACCTCGCGCGCCGGCCCCCTCCGCGCCGCTGAAGCGGACCGCCCACCGGGTAGACCCCGGCGCAGGCTCCGCTTAGACTCTTCGGGCCCCGGGTTCCGGGGACTCGATGTCTCGCTGAAATCCCACCGCGGAGCGGTTGAATCCATGAGCGTGAAGAAGATCACAGTCGTCGGAGCCGGCCACGTCGGTGCCACCTGCTCCCAGCTCATCGCCCAGAAGGAGCTGGCCCAGGAAGTCGTCCTCGTCGACATCGCCGAGGGCATTCCTCAGGGCAAGGGCCTCGACCAGTGGGAGAGCGCTCCCATCGAGGGCTTCGACACCCGGGTCACCGGCGCCAACGACTACGACTCGTGCGCCGGCTCGGAGATCTTCATCGTCACGGCCGGCATCGCGCGCAAGCCCGGCATGAGCCGTGACGACCTGCTCAAGACCAACGCCGGCGTCATCGGATCGGTCGCCTCCGAGATCAAGCGCGTCGCCCCGGACTCGATCATCATCATGGTCACGAACCCGCTCGACGTGATGGCCCAGGTCGCGCTCGAGACGAGCGGCTTCCCGCGCGAGCGGGTCATCGGCATGGCCGGCGTGCTCGACACCGGCCGCTATCGCTCGTTCATCGCGCTCGAGCTCGACGTGAGCATCGAGGACATCCAGGCGCTCGTGCTGGGCGGCCACGGCGACACCATGGTGCCGCTCGCCAGCTACACCTCGGTCAGCGGCATCCCGCTCTCGCAGCTCCTCTCCCAGGACCGCATCGACGCGCTCGTCGAGCGCACCCGGAAGGGTGGCGGCGAGATCGTCGGTCACCTCAAGACCGGAAGCGCCTACTACGCCCCCGCCGCCGCCGCCGTGCAGATGGCCGAGGCGATCGTGAAGAACAAGCGCCGCATCCTCCCGTGCGCCGCCTGGCTGAAGGGCGAGTACGGAATGACCGACCTCTACCTCGGGGTGCCTTGTATGCTCGGAGAGAACGGTCTCGAGAAGATCATCGAGGTCGAGCTCGACGACGCGGAGAAGGGCGCCCTCGAGACGAGCGCAGAGCACGTCCGCTCGACGGTCGCGGCGCTGAAGGCGCTCGGATAGCGCGACACGGTTGACGATCCCCTGAACAAGGGCGAGACTTGGCCGCTCGTAAAACGTTTGGGGTGTAGCTCAACTGGCAGAGCGCCTGGCTGTTAACCAGGAGGTTGGGGGTTCAAGTCCCTCCGCCCCAGCTCGAAAGGAAGGCCCCGTCCGGCTCTGTGCCGGGCGGGGCCTTTCGGCGTTCTGTGGCGTGCCGGAGGTGCTGACCCTAGGCCGGTACGGCAGCCCCGGTTGGGGCGGTACCACGCGCCTTGACTAGCAGTCCGACATAAAGGGTGTCGAACAGGAAGCACGCGACCATCAGGTAGTACAGGAACAGCGGGCTCCGGGGTGGGGGCGTGGGCATGGACGCCATGATCAACGTCAGGCCCACCGACGCCATGGCCGTGCCGAGCATCTTCGACCACGCGATCCAACGAGCCAGCTTGCTCGTGTCTCGGTATTCGAAATACATCCTGATGAACAAGACGCTCATGATCAGGTTGATAAGGAAGGAGTCTTCAAGCCCGAACTCGTCTGCGTTGTACAGGCTGAAGAACTCGTGACCGACGAGCGCCAGGAGTAAGCCGGAGAGAACCGTAAGACGCCAATGCTTCCGGATTTCCGCGAACCTTTGATGAGCCGCCCCGTATCGTAGCAATTGATACACGATGACCACATCGACCGTCAGCCACGCGATGGAGCCGTATTTCATCTGGGTGTTGTAGGCAGGCCAGTGGAACACCGCGAGGATCTCCCAACTGACATTCAGTAGGATCGCCACAGTGGGAATCATGGGCCTCTGTTCGCGGAAGCCGTGGACGATTACCAGAATGAAGGTGAGGGTCCAGAACACGCCCGATCCGTTCGCGAAGAGCATCCCGATTGGCGAGGTTCCGACCATTCCGGGTGCCTCATGCGTAGTCACCAGAAGGTCCGAGTTGACCTGTGTGAGAACCGCATCGATCACCATGGGGGGCTGGATTAGCATGGTCGGCTCACTAGTCCTGGGGGAAATCGACGGTCGCCGGCACGGTGCGAGGGCCGGTGTCGTCAACCCGCACATTGGCCCGGCACAATGTATGCGGGAGCCCTGGTTGGCCGCACGTGTCGACGACCGAACTCCCACGGGAGCGTATGGTGTCGATGGGACCGGAGTGAGCCGATGTCCGACCTGGCGACCTCCGTCGGCGAGAGACCGCTAGATGAACGATGCATCGTCCTTGTTGCCGTTCGTCCCCCGGCTCGCGGTGGGACGGCTGGTGCCCGGGGAGGAGCGGCCGCTCGCGCCGCGGGCGGAGTCGCTTTCGGGTGCTACGCTCTTCGTGGATATCTCAGGGTACTCCTCGCTCGTCGAGCGCCTGAGTGAGGAAGGAAGCCGCGGGGCTGAGCGAACGCAGGAAATCCTGAACCGTGTGTTCGGTCCGCTCGCGTCGCTGATCGAAGAGGCCGGCGGCGAGATCCTGAGATTTCCGGGAGACGCCGCGTTGGCGTTCTTCGCGGAGTCGGACTCGGCCGGAACAGCCGACGCAGTGCGCCGGGCGGGCGTCGCGGCACTCCGGGCCGTCGACCTTCTCGACGGATCGAGCGTCGAAGAGGACGTCGCGCTCCGGATTCGCGTGGCGATCGGCGCAGGATCTGTCTGGGCGGGAATCGTGGGTGGCATCGACGGACGCTTCGAGCTCCTGGTGCGCGGCGCTGCGATCGAGCAACTGTCGGGTGCCTTGGCCGCGGCCCGGCCGGGCGAGGTGGTGATGTCTGCCGAAGCATCTACGCTGGCCGCCAACGCCACCCGAGGTGAGGCGCGCGGGAGCGCGTACGTACTGGTCTCAGTCGAGGCGCCGCCCCCGTCGCATGTGTTGGACGGACCACTGCCTCACAGGCATGTAGAGGCATTCGTCCCCCGATCGGTGAGGGCTCGTCTCGCGGCCGGTCAGCGTGAGTTCCTCGCGGAGCTCCGGCCGGTGAGCGCGGTGTTCGTCGCGGTCCACGGCCTCGATCACCGAGCATCCGACGCGCTCGAGCGCCTGCAGACGGCCTTCACCGCGGCCCAGTCAGCGGTCCAACACTTCGGTGGCAGCGTGAATCAGGTGGTGGAGGACGACAAAGGCGTGGTCTTCTTGATCGGCTTCGGCGTCGCGCTGCACGCACACGAGGACGACGCTCTTCGCGCAACGCTGGCCGCCATGAGAATCCGGGAGGAACTGGTCCAACAAGGACTCGACCCCCGAATCGGTGTGGCAAGCGGCCTCACATTCACCGGATGGCGAGGTGGAGAAGACCGAATCGAGTACGCTTTGATCGGTAGCACGATCAACCTGGCTGCACGGCTGATGCAGCAAGCGGACCCGATCCTCTGCGACGCGAACACGCGCCTGGCTGCGCGGCGGCAGGTCTTGTTCGAGTCGCTCCCGCCACTGTGGGTAAAGGGCTCTGGCAGCCCTCTCAAGGTCTATCGGCCTCGGTCTGTCTTGGTCGAGAAGAGCGCGTCGGGCCTCCTCGGTGGAGAGGCGGCGCTGATCGGTCGAGACTTCGAGTGTCAGACCCTGGAGACGCGCCTCGCCGGGCTCGATAGGGCGAGCGAAGGTGGCGTCGTGGTACTGGAAGGAGAGCCGGGGCTCGGGAAGAGCTCCCTGGTCCGGCACTTGGTGGCAGCGGCGCAGCCCACGTCGGTCCGTACGTTGGTCGGCCTCGGCGAGGCCACCGAGCAGAAGACCGCCATGTTCGCATGGAAGCCGGTGGTGAGCGCGCTGTTGGGCGCCTTCGTGGCGCCGGACGAAGCTGCGGTGACGGAGAGACTGACGGCGCTCATCGGCGCTGAGTGGGTCGAATCCCTGCCGGTGCTCAATCCAGTGCTACCGATTCGACTCCGCCCAACGCCGGTCTCACAGCACATCAGTCCACAGGCGCGGTCCGAGATGATACGCGACCTGATTCGCAGGCTGTTCTTCGCCGTTACGGCACGCACGCCGGTGGTGTTGGTGCTCGACGACGCTCATTGGATGGACTCCGCTTCCTGGGAGCTGGCGGAGGCTGTCGCCGACGTTCCCGGAGTCCTCCTCGTCGTGAGCATGAGGCCGATGGCAGAGCGCCCACCCTCGTGCGAGCGGATGCTCGACCATCCACGTTCCACCGTAGTCCGTCTCGATCTCGTGAGCGCGGCCGACACGGTGGTGCTCGCCTGTCAGCAGCTCGACGTGGATACGCTGCCCGAGGAGGTTGCGCGTTTCATTCAGAGGCGTGCGGAGGGCCACCCGTTGTTCGTCGAACAGCTCACGCACGCTCTGCGTGAAAGCGGGCTGCTGGAGATCGCGGCCCACGAATGTCGCCTGGTGGGGACGGCCGGGGAGCTCGAAGGGCTCGAGGTCCCCGAGACACTGAGTGGCTTGATCCGATCCCGCATCGACGCTCTCCGGCCCGAGGAGCAACTCACACTCAAGGTCGCCTCGGTACTTGGTCGCCACTTCGGGTTGGAGGGCCTGAGCGCGGTACATCCGCTCCACGCCGACCACCAGGCCCTCGTTCGACAGATCCAGGCCATGGTAGCGCTCGGCTTGCTGACGCCACCGGCATCGGAGCCGGAGGCCTGGGAGTTCCGCCACGCGCTCATACAGGAGGCGGCGTACGCGCTGCTTCCGTACGCGCAGCGCCGAGAGTTCCATCTCGCGACTGCGGGTTGGCTGGAACGGCAGTTCGAGGACGATCTCCAGTCCGTGCATCCCGCTCTCGGTCACCACTACGAACAGGCCGGAGACAACCGCGCCGCGATTCGGCATCTGACCGCCGCCGGGGACCACGCGCTCGAGCTGTGGGAGAACACGGAAGTCGTCCACTTCTTCGAGCGCGTGATCCGCCTCGACGAAGAGCTCGGCGCTTCGCGCGAACTCGACCAGGTCGTGCTTGCCGGAAGGGAGCGCAAACTGGGTGAAGCACTGTGCAATCTGGGTCACCTGGACCGTGGCATCCCCCTGCTTCAGGGTGCTCTGCGGCGCCTGGGTCTTCGTGTGCCGAAGCGGCATTCAGCATTGGTCATGGGTCTACTTGGGCGCGTGTTGCGGGTGTTGGCGAGGGCCCCGCGAGTCCCGACTTCACGGGTAGAGAGTGAGGGCGAAGCCCGGCTCGTGAGGGAAACCATATCAGCAGTGCTGCCGCTGGGATCCGCGGCGTACTCGAGGGGAACGATCGTCGAGAGCACGTATCTGACCCTCCGTGCGATGGATGTGGCCCGGCGGTTGGGACCGTCCGCTGAGTTGGCCGAGGTATACGTGGGGATCTCCAACATCGCGGCCATGGGGCATCGCCTCGAAATCGCCCGGGCGTATGCGGCGCAGGGTGCCGAGATGGCCGAGCGGGAGGGGAACCTGGCGGTCTTGGGAGCCTCGTTGTGCGCTGGCCAGCTGTTCGAGGTGGCTGTGGCCAACTTCGATGCAGTCGACAGCATCGAGCGCGGCGCTGCGATCCTGGCACGAGTCGGCGAGATCTATCGCTGGTACACAGGTGCGCTCGTGGTCTCGCACTTCCATCTGATGAAGGGCGATTTCGAATCCAGCCAGAAGCACGCTTCGGAGGTTCTGGTCAAGGCCCGGGAGGGCAAGGCGGTCCTGCAACAACTGTGGGCCTTGGCCGCGATGGCTGACAGCCACATGCGTTCGGGGCGCTTGGACGACGCCATCACCACTGCGCAAGAAGCACTGGAGATGTTACGTGTGACAGAGACAGCCGATCACATCGCGCCGTTCAGGGCCTCGGGAGTGCTTGCCAGCGCATGGCTCCGTCGCCACGGGGCGCCCCCGCCCACCGAGATCCTGGAGCGCGGCGAACAAGCGATGAGGGAAGGCGGCTGGCACACCTACTCACCCGGGACGGACTTCGTGGGGTTGGCCGAGGCTCGCATTTGCCTCATCTCCAAGGGGGAGGGCGATCGGGCCGAGCACCTGCAAAGCCTTCGGGACCTGGCGCGCGCGCTCAAGCGGACCGTCTTCCTGCGCCCGGTAGCCCGATCATCGTTGCTTTGGTTGCGGGCGGAGATCGACTGGCACACGGGGCGAGAGCGTCGCGCGGAGCGCATGTTGCGCAAGGCTATCGAGAGTGCCGAGGCGTATCGCCTCCCCTTCGAGCGGGCACGGTGGCAGATGGAGCTAGCGCGAAAGCTGGGGCCCCGGAGCACGGAGCGGGTCGAGCTGCTTTCGACTGCCGAGGACACCTTCGCCACGATCGGCGCGAGCTGGGAGCTTGAAGAAGCGCGAGGTCTGGCCCGATGACCTCGGTGAACTTCGGTGGTCCGCGCGCTCCGACCCATGACGTGGTGATTCTCGGCGGTGGACCCGTAGGCTTGGCGACAGCCATATACAGCCGGCTCCATGGGCTTAGCTGCGCCGTGTTCGATCGCCGCAGTCTACCCCTCGACAAGGCCTGTGGCGAAGGCCTGCTCCCTCGAGGCGTCGACCATCTGGAGAACATGGGCGTGACGATCTCAGGCTTGAGATGCGCGCCGTTGCTTGGCATTCGCTGGGTGGCCGGGGACGTCGCTGCTGACGGATTCTTCTCGCGAAGATCGGGCTTGGGTATACGCCGGCTCGAACTCGTCGACGCGCTGGTCGAGAGAGCACGGGTAGTCGGGGCGGAGTTGCACTACGGGCAGCCCGTAGGGCCTTGGCGGGCGAGTGGTGACAGGGTGCTGGGCGTAGCCGGGGACCATGGATTCGTTGCCCGGTTCCTGATTGGGGCCGACGGCTTGCACAGTGCCGTCCGTCGTGACTTGGGTTTGGAGCTACCGGCGAAGGGCGCGCGGCGGTTCGGCGTTCGGCAGCACTTCCGCATCCCCCCGTGGTCTCCTTTCCTGGAGGTACACCTGTCGGACTTCTGCGAGGCTGCAGTGGCGCCGGTCGCGGAAGACGAGATCGGTGTCACGAGGCTGGGACCGGGGGACGGCAGACCGTTCCTCGAGCTGATGAGCTCCTCCTTCCCTACCATCGCAGCTCGACTGCGGGGTGCCGAGGCGCTCGACAAGCCACGCGGCGCGGGTCCCTTCCCGAGGCGGGTCAAGCGCCGATACACAGGGTGCGTCGCTCTGGTCGGTGATGCCGCGGGATACGTGGACCCGATCACGGGAGAGGGTTTGAGCCTCGGCTTTGCTTCGGCGCTGGCGCTCGTGCAGACCATCTCCGCAGGACGGCCTCTCTCCGAGTACGAGAGGGCGTATCGCCGGTTGAGCGGTGGTTATGACCAGATCACGAGGGCGGTTCTGGCGATCACGAGGAGGCCGTGGCTGCGGAACAGGACGGTGAGAATGCTGTCCGACAACCCCGATCTTCTGGCAGGGCTCCTCGCGGTCAACGACGGTGACTCGTGGATGGCTGCGCTCGGCGCCTCCGGAGTGGCTCGGCTGACGAGGGGAATGCTCTGGTCGGTTCCGCGGATCGCGGGTCAGGGACGCTCCTCCCTCCCTGAAGCTTAGGAGTCGGCCCTTCGCCACGGCAGGAGCCATCTGACGATGTGTGGGACGCGTTCGATCATCGTCATGGGTGCCACGAACAACACCAGCACGAACACGGTCAGGCGGGCGCCCATCATCGGCGCCAGGACGGCGATGAGCGCCAGTACGAGGGTGAGTAGGTGCAGTCGATACGCCTCCTCCCACCGAGGGTGATCGGGACTCAACACGATGTGCATCAGGAGTGCGTTGACGATCCCGGCACCCAAGCTGACCACCAGCATCGCGGTCCGCGTCCCGTCATCGTAGTCGGGGATCAGTGCGATGACGCAGGCGATCAGGATGAGGAGGACCTGGAGAGCCCAGCAGAAGGCCGAGGCACGACGCGGTATGTGGAGTGTGCCGTTCGAGAAACGAATGCCCAGATGGAGGCCCGTGGTCCGAGCGCCGCAGGCGTCGTCGTTCTGCATGTCCCGCATGCCGCCGTGGATCCCGTTGAAGAGGAAGAAGTACGCGGCGGCGTAGGCTCCGGTGAGCACGGACACCGTCGAAAGCTCCTGTCCTCCCACTAGCGCGCCGAAAATGACGAAGGCGCATCCGCTCAATCCCAGCACGAAATCCGTGACGAGGGGGTTGGTCGCCCGCTTGCCGAACAGGTCGTAGGCGGCCATACAAGCAAACGCGGCGGCAAGGGCCAGCAGGGCGGCTCCATCTGCTCCTGATCGCCAAGCGACGAGAAATGCGAGGGGCACCTGCACGATGGCCAGTGTCAGGACGGCTTTGGTCGACACGACGCCTCGCACCAGGGGATCATTGGCGCGGCGTGGCTGGGTGAGGTCGATGGGTAGGTCGACGACATCGTTGAGTAGAAAGCCGAACAGATGGAAGCATACGCCGACCAGGACGACTACCGCTGCGGTTCCAGGAGCGATCGTCGAGTTCGTCGAGCCCAGTCCCAGAAGCGGCCAAAGGCAGGTGAAGCCAATGAAGTGGACGCGTGCGAAACCGTCGGCTTCACGCCATACGGCCGCGACGAAGCGTGCTACTCGATGCACGCGTGCGGGCCGCTTGCTGCTATGGCGCTGCCCGGCGTGCCAAGCTGTGGATGAGCCCTCGGGGGGAGGCATGACGGCAACATGGTGTCCATGCCAGGATAAGGCGAGGGTCGGTGGGGCGGGTCTCTCCCGTATCCCCCGGGCGCGTGCGAGGTCGCTTGCCAGGCTGAGGCGGCGGGCTCCCATTGGTGATCAGAAGCAGATCGATCCCCTGGAGTCCGGAGGAGCACGTGGCGCGTGACCTACCCTGCCTGATGGCCGATGCGAGCTCGGTCGCATACGCAATCGGCTCGTCCGGCGGCCTCACCTCGAGTCCCAAGTACGACCGGCTGGGCTTTCAGTCGGAACCCGAGGTCTTCGTGGCGGGCACGGACGGCATCGATGCATGCTTCGTAGGCACGGTCGACGAGGGAGTCATCGTCTCCTTTCGGGGCACGCTTCCTCTCGTGTTCGACAATCGGTTGAAGTTCTTGCAGAGCCTTCACGACTTCCTGGTGGATGGCGACGTGGACCAGGTCGAGGTGGATGGGATTCCGGGCAAGGTGCACCACGGATTCGCCAAGACGCTGGCGGACCTCTGGGACGGAATGGCCGACGCGGTCGATCGGAAGCTTCATGGTGGTGGAAAGCTCTTCGTGACGGGGCACAGCAAGGGGGCCGCGACGGCGACGCTCGCTGCGATCAGGCTCAAGACGCTGAGGGGCCACGTTCCGGCGGCGGTCTACCCCTTCGCGACAACCCGCGTGGGGGATCGAAGCTTCGCGCTCGCGTACGATGAGGAGCTTCCGCAGACGAGACGCTACGCCAATCGCGACGACGTCATCCCGCACCTGCCTCTGAGTGGGGAGTTCGTCGCTTCGTTCGGCCACTTGTTTCCGGGTCTCCCCAAGGACTTGCCGTACTACAAGCACACGAAGACCCTCCAATTCATCGAGTGGGACGGCACCGTCGTCGATTTCGGAAGTATCGACGCGAGTGAAGCCCGCGACATTCAGCGCAGGCGCGTAGAGCATCTCGCGCTCAAGCTGTTGACCGACATCGACGAAGTCGCGAGAGACCACGACATCGACGGCGGCTATTCGATCGCCACATGTGATTGAGGGGAGCTCCGGGGCGCACTCTGTCACCCCACTGGCCTTCCGCCCATATTTGCGAGTCCCAGGAGCCCCCCAAGCAGTCGGCCCATGCCAATCGAGTCGATCGGCCGCGTGCAGGCGTTCGTTGACGAGCTGAGGCGCCGGAAGGTCATCCAGGCCGCAGGTGCCTACCTGGTCGTCTCGTTCGTCGTTCTCCAGGTCGTCGACGCCGCGTTCGATCTGGTCTTCACGGATCCCGAGACGGCCGGACGCGTCGTTCTCATTGCGCTCGTCCTGGGATTCCCCGTTGCGCTCGGAGTCGCGTGGGTCTTCCAGGTCTCGCCGCCCCGGTTCACCAAGGAGACACCCAGACCGGAGGACGCCTCCGCGGTCTCCGCAGGTGCGTCCGAATCGCTGCGTCGCGACTCGATCGCTGTTCTGCCGTTCGAGAATCTGAGCGACGACCCGACGAACGCATACTTCAGCGACGGGATCACCGATGACATCATCACCTCGATCGCGCACATCCGTGGACTGCGGGTGCTGAGTCGCGCGTCGGTGGTGCGGTTCGCGGGCGCGGGGCGTTCGGTGCAGGAGATCGCCTCGAGGCTCGATACGGCCACGGTTGTCCTCGGCAGCGTCCGTAGGGTCGGCTCGCGCGTCCGGATCGTCGCGCAGGTCGTCGACGCAACCACGGATCGGCATCTGTGGTCGGAGACCTACGATCGGGAGCTGGAGGACATCTTCCACGTGCAGAGTGAGGTGGCCGAGCGGATTGCGGACGCCGTGGCGCGTGAGCTCCCCACGACCGATCGCCAGCGTATCGAGAGCCGCGGCACGACGAATCCCGAGGCGTACGACTTGTACCTCCGGGGGCGGTATCTCTGGAACCGGCGTACCGAGTCGGCGGTGGCAGAGGCGATCCGATTCTTCCAGCACTCCCTGGAGCACGATCCCGGATTTGCCATGGCGCATGCCGCAATGGCTGAGGCGCACACGGCCATGTTGCTCTACGGTGCAGTCGCGCCATGCGAGGTCGCGCCCGTGGCCCAGGCGGCAGCGGACGCTGCGCTCTCAGTCGATTCGTCGCTCGGAGAGGCCCTTGCGGCGAAGGCCTGCCTCGCGGGCATCTTCGGTTGGGAGTGGTCGCGGGCAGAGGAGATGTACGCGAAGGCCATCGAGCTCGCGCCCTCATACGCGACCGCGCACCAGTGGTACGCGCTGAACCTACTGGCGCCCCAGGGGAGATTCACCGACGCCTCTCTCCAGCTGGAGCTCGCCGGCAGCCTCGACCCGGGGTCGGCCGCGATCAGCGCGAGCGAGGGAGTACTCGCGTTCTACGCCCGGCGCCACCAGGATGGCATCGACATCTTGACGGAGGTGCTGAAGGCTCACCCGCGATTCGGCTTGGCACAGTACTTCCTGGGCCTGTGCTACGAACAGTCGGGAGAGACGGATCGCGCGATCGACGCCCACTCGAGGGCGGTTCAACTCGCGGAAGAAAGCTCCGAGACGCTGGCCGCGCTGGCGCACGCGAGCGCGCAGGGCGGACTGGAAGGGAGGGCGGAGGCCTTGCTGGAGCGGCTCCGGCGGCGACGGGAGCGTCAGTACGTGTCGAGAGCGCTCTTGGCACAGATCCTCATCGGCCTGGGTAGGCGCGACGATGCGATCTCGGAACTCCAGTTGGCGGTCGAAGAGCGCGCCACGGACTTGATTTGGGTCGCGGTCCGGCCTGTCTACGACCCACTCCGAGAGGACGCACGGTTCACGTCGATCGTCTCCGAAGTGGGCGTCGGCTAGAGATCCTGGATCACGAGCTTCAACCTGCGGGCGTTCCGCAACGACCAGCCGGTCGCCGAGCTGATGACGGCCGACTGGCACGCCGCGAAGCGCGTGAATACCAGACTGCTGCGCGGAGTACTGTGCCTACACGACCGGGGCTCCCCGCCAGTAGAGGCTCTCCGGCACCACGTTGCAGTTGAAGGCGAAGCCGAGATCGATCTCCACTGCGTCACCGGCGTCGACGGCCGCCTCGATCTGGGCATCGGTCGTCAGACGGATGTCGGCCGCCCCGTCCGTCAGGCCTTGTTCCGTGAACAGGACCTCTACCACCTCCCACGCGATGTTGAAGTCGGGCTTGCCCGGAGGATCCGCGACGTGGTCGTGGCCGGGGAGGCTCGCGGGATCAGCGCCATAGACCGACGGCACGTTGTCGACGGCCACCTGGGCTGCCAGTCCGTCGTGGTCCGGACAGTTGCCCGGCACGCCCTCGCAGTTGAAGTGGCCGCCGTCGGCAGCGGCAGATCCCTCGGGGTATTCGACCATGTACAGCGGTGAGACCGCGTGTGCATTGGCGTGGGACGGCAGTGGCGCCTTGATGGGGGTCAGCAGGTACATGAGCTGACCGCTGTCTGCGTCGTACGCGGGCTCGATCGCGGCGTTGCCTACGATGCGCTCACCGGTAGGTGCGGCACTCCCCGCAGCGAGCACGGCGGGGGCGGGAGCGAGTGCGTCCGAGGCGGCTGGAGGTGCCGTGGGCGTATCGGACGTACATGCGATCATCAGGATGAGCGGGAGCAGGGCCACGGCCCCGCGGAAGTCGAAACGTTCTCTCATTAGAGACTCCTTCGACCCTCTCCGGGTTTCGACCGCCGGTCGGCGGTCGTCCGGAACCCCGAGCCTGGAAAATGAAAAAACCCCGCGCGAAGCATCTACGCAGGGTCGTCTTCGGTTTTTCGAGGGCGGCTCGGGGCGCGAGCTTCGCGCACCTCAACATGACCTATCGATGAAGCTTGAAAAGCTATCCGGTTCTGGCGGGGAGGACAATCGATGCTTCTTTGCGGATCACGCTTTGTCGGGCGAGTCGTTGGGCCTGGATACGCGCTCGCGCGAAGCGACCCGGAGCTGGACCGACGACGGTTCCTGCGCGGGCCCAAGCCCCGGAATGCCGCCGAGTCGGCAGGCAATTCAGTCCTGCCGGTGTCGCGGCGGCTTGCGCTCCGGCCTCTTCGATTCGAGGATGCTCGAGCGTCGGCGCCCGCCGCGCCGACTCCGAACCGGGTCCTCCCGAGCCGCCCGCCGGCAGCACCAGGCACAGGAGGGACCCCCAACCCGGAGGAGCTCCCGTGCGTTTCTCTCCCCTGAGCAAACCCCTGCTCGTCGCCCTCGTCGCAGGTCTCGCCATGGCGGCCTGTGACCAGGCGGTGACGTCACCCGAGGCCGAGGTGGCGCCCGCGTTCGCGAAAGCGGATCACGGTCGGCCGGACATCCAGACACTGGACCGGATCGCGTCTTTCGTCGATGGCATCAACGCGCGCCTCGAGGCGAGTGGCCAGACGCTGCGCCTGGATTACCCCTGGCTCTATACGGTCGGATTGGGTACGGACCCGTATCAGACTTTGCGGACCGGATCTCGCTGGCCGTACCTGAACCCCACCTATGTCATCGACGTCGCGGACCTCTCGGCCCCCAGCATCGGAAGCGGCGACGCAGCCGCGGCGATCCAGTCAGCGTACTCGGCGTGGAACGGGGTGCCACAGAGCCGGCTGTCCGCAACCAGGGGCCCGAATCCCAGGGGGGACGTCGACGTCCTCGACGCGATCGTTCGGGATCCCGACACGGGCGAGTGCGTCGACATCTTCGACGAGGACGCCGACATCGTCCAGGGCCCCTCCTTCTTCCCGGTCGCCGACATCGTAGTCGGGGGCTTTCTGCCGGTCGAGTACTTCAATGACTGTCTCGGCAGTCCGTATATCATAGCCGTCACATGGACGTATTCCGACGTCGATCACGACGGGGACCAGTACCGGGACAGACTGTACGTGGAGCAGTACTACAACCCGATCTTCCCTTGGGTCACGCAGGGCGCGCAGTATCCCGATCTGAGCCTGGCGACCGGGGTGGACTTCGAGACGATCGCCCTCCACGAGAACGGCCACGCGCACGGTCTCGGCCACTTCGGTGGGCCGCTGCTTCATCAGGACTTCAAGCAGAAGGGCAATGGCGCCTATACCAACCCGCTGGCCGTCATGAACCCCTATTACGTGGGCGGCGAGCTCAGGACCCCGCTCGCGACCGACGAGGCCGCCCTGAAGACGATGTACTCGGGCTGGCATTAACTTTCTCGTGGTACGGAGGGACGGCGCTCGAGCGCCGTCCCTCCCTCCGCCCGGGCGGACGCCCTCCCACCGCCCGAAGCGTCGTACGGCAGGAGCCGGCGACGTACGTAACAGGCTCTGCCGTCACGTACAGAACAAGCCGTCACGTGCCGGAAACGATACCCGTTTCTACGTCGGAGAATCGGTTGCTGCCGCGTGTAACCCACCGATATGCTATATGCGCGTGACGGTAACCGCCGTACTCGGAAGGGAGGCCCCATGTCTCTGAGCGC
>JASFUR010000025.1:0-14762 GCA_050050215.1 Gemmatimonadota bacterium | reverse complement strand
TGCCGCTGCGCGTCGTTGAAGTAGGCGGGCACCGTGATGACCGCCTGGCTGACCTTCGCGCCGAGGTAGTCCTCGGCGGTTTGGCGCATCTTCTGGAGGATCATCGCGCTGATCTCCGGCGGGCTGAACGTCTTGTCCGCATTGGGGATCTTCACGTGAACCCGATTCTGAGCGTCGTGATCGACCTCGTACGGGACGAGCTTCTCCTCCTCCTGGACCTCCTGGTGCTTGCGACCCATGAACCGCTTGATGGAGAACACGGTGTTCTCCGGGTTCGTGATCGCCTGTCGACGTGCGACCTGGCCGACCAGCCGCTCCCCGTCCTTCGTGAAGGCCACGACCGACGGGGTCGTGCGGCCACCCTCGGAATTGGGGATCACGACGGGCTCTCCGCCCTCCATGACCGCGACGACCGAGTTCGTGGTGCCGAGGTCGATCCCGATGACTTTGCCCATGTTCTCCTCTACACGTTCCGTGACTGGTATTCTGCTACGGCACGGGAAGTGCAATCGATGTGCCGTTACCGAGCCTCGGAAACCCGCCGCATTGGCGGGTTCTCGGGGTGATCCCTGCCATTCTGGCATGATTCGCCGTGTTTCCACTGCATGACGACAACCCGACGGAACTCTTCCCCGTCGTCACCCTCCTGGTCATCGCGGCCTGCGTCGGCGTCTGGGTGTGGTTCCAGGGCGCCGGCTTCTCGGAACAGGCGCTCTCCAGCTCGATTTGCGGGATGGGCGCGATTCCGGCGGAAGTCACGGGCCGAGTCACCCGGGACGCCCTGGCGGCCGGCCCGTGCCGGATCGGGGGCCTGACCTGGCAGGCGCTCTTCTCGTCGATGTTCCTGCACGGCGGCTGGATGCACCTCATCGGGAACATGTGGTTCCTCTGGATCTTCGGGAACAACGTCGAGGACTCGATGGGGCACACGCGCTTCGCGCTCTTCTACGTCCTCTGCGGCCTGGTCGCGGGTCTCGCGCACGTCCTGTCCGCGCCGGGGTCGGTCACGCCGATGGTCGGCGCCTCGGGCGCGATCAGCGCGATCATGGGCGCCTATGTCGTGCTGTATCCGCGAGCCCGGGTCTTCACGCTGTTCTTCTTCTTCATCTTCATCCGGGTGATCCCGCTGCCTGCATGGGTCATGCTCGGGTATTGGATGCTGATCCAGCTCCTGTCCTCCGTCGCTGCGCCGTCCACGGGAGGAGGGGTCGCGTACCTGGCGCACATCGGAGGCTTCGTGGCGGGCGCCACGTTGATCCTCCTGTTTCGCAACCCGAAGCTGGTGGGTGCGAAGCGGAGAGGCGTGCGCCTGTCGCACGACGAACTGGACCAGCGCGGCTGGTGGTAGCCAGCCCGGGCGCTGATATTCGGCTGACCTCGGCCGTCTCCGGCTCCTTCCACCCTTCATCGAATGAAGCGACCCCGCGTCCGCCGTACGGCCTCGTGGCCGGTCGTCGTGCTCGCGCTGACGGGCCTCGGGCTCGGGCCGTGCCCCGCGACCGCCGCGCCCGACGCCTCGATCGAGACCGCCCGGCCCCCGGTCGCCCAGGCTTCGGCCCAGCAGTCCGAGGCGCAGGGCGTCCTGGTGGTTCCGAGCGGCTCACTGGGAACGCCACTCCTGGAGCGCCTGCGGTCGCTACTCGGCCTGGGCGTTCTCACCCTGTTGGCGTGGGCGATGAGCGTCGAACGGGGAAGGATCGAGTGGCGGGTCGTCCTCTGGGGTCTGTCCCTCCAGCTGGTGTTCGCGGCCCTCATCCTCAAGACCCCGGTGGGGGGTGTGGTCTTCTCGGCGCTGAACGCGGCTTTCGTGGCCCTACTCGGCTTCACGCTGGACGGGGCGCGGTTCATCTTCGGCAACCTCGTCCTCGACAACGTCCCGGTGGGCACGGGAACGGTCGCGCAGGGGGACTTCACGGCGATTCCCGGCCAGGTCGCGAACACCGGTGCGTTCTTCGCCTTCAACGTGCTGCCGACGATCATCTTCTTCTCGTCGTTGATGACGGTGCTCTACCACCTCGGTGTCATGCAGAGGGTCGTAAGGGGATTCGCGTGGCTCATGCAGCGGACCATGAAGACGTCCGGCGCCGAGACGATGTCGGCGGCCGGCAACATCTTCGTCGGAATGACCGAGGCGCCGCTCATGGTGAAACCGTTCGTCGAGCGCATGACGATGTCCGAGCTCATGGCCATCATGACGGGAGGCTTCGCGACCGTCGCCGGTGGAGTCATGGCCGCGTACGTCCTGATGCTCGTCGCCTTCTTCCCGGACGTGGCGGGCCACCTCATGGCCGCGTCGGTGATGTCCGCACCCGCGGCCCTCGTCGTCGCCAAGCTCATGTATCCCGAATCGGAGGAGCCCGAGACGGCGGGGCGCCTCTCCGACATCGAGGTCGACCAGCGCGACGCGAACGTCATCGACGCGGCGGCGCGGGGTGCGTCGGAGGGGCTCCATCTCGCGCTCAACGTGGGTGCCATGCTGCTCGCCTTCGTGGCGCTCATCGCGATGTGCAACGCGATTCTCGCCTGGGGCGCCGGGCTGTTCGGTTGGAGCGGCGTGAGCCTGGAGCACATCCTCGGGTGGCTGCTTTCTCCGCTCGCCTGGCTCATGGGGGTCCCCTGGGCCGATGCGCCCGAGGTGGGTTCCCTCATGGGGGTGAAGACCGTGCTCAACGAGTTCGTCGCCTACCTCCAGCTCACCTCCGATCTCCAGGGCGGGGCAGGCCTCCAACCGCGCTCCGTCCTCATCGCGACGTACGCGCTTTCGGGCTTCGCCAACTTCGCGTCGATCGCGATCCAGATCGGGGGCATCGGCGGTATGGCCCCCTCGCGCCGCCAGGACCTCTCGCGCCTCGGCCTCAGGGCGATGGTCGGCGGTTCGATCGCAGCCTTCATGACCGCCTGTGTGGCGGGGATGCTCCTGTGAGCATGGGCCGATGAGCGCCGCGTTCGACGTGGGAGCGGCAGCCGAGTATCTGCGCTCGGGGATCGGGACCGTCCCGCGGATCGCGGTCGTTCTGGGATCGGGGCTCGGGGTCATCGAAGACGGGATGGTCGATCCGGTCGTCGTGCCCTTCGCCGACGTGCCGGGATATCCGTCGGCCGGGGTGCAGGGGCACGCGGGACGGTACGTGTCCGGAACGCTGGGTGGCGTGGATGTGCTACTCCAGTGCGGGCGGTTCCACATGTACGAGGGGCATGGGCCGGAGATGGTCGCGGCCCCGGTGCGGGTGGCTCACGCGCTCGGCGTGCAGGTCATCGTCTTCACCAACGCCTCGGGCGGAGTGCGTCGCACGCTGGGACCGGGCGACATCGTCCTCCTCGACGACCACATCAACTGGATGTTCACGAGCCCCCTCTTCGGGCCGGTCGCGCCGGGTGAGACGCGCTTCCCGGACATGAGCGAGCCATACGACCCGGAGCTCCGGGCGCTGGCGCGGGCCGTGTCCGTCGAGGTCGGGGAGCGGCTCGAGGAAGGCACGTACGCGGCGCTCCTGGGGCCTCAGTACGAGACCGCCGCCGAGGTACGCATGCTCGAGCGTCTCGGCGCGGACGTGGTGGGGATGTCGACGGTGCCCGAGGTGCTCGTGGCGCGTGCCTGCGGGGTGCGCTGCCTCGCGTTCAGCGTCGTCGCCAACAAGGCGGTGGGGCTCGCGCCGGGGCCGCTCAGCCACGAGGAGGTGGTGCAGCAGGGGAAGGTCGGGGGGACGCGTCTCGCGCGAGTCCTCACCCGGCTCGTTCCGAAGGTGGCGGAGGCTCTCTAGTCGATGTCCACGAAGTGATTGACCGGACCACGTCCGGAGCCGAGGCCCGGAGCCTCCGCGATGGCCCTGCCCGTGAAGCGGATCCCCTGCTCGACGGCATCTGGGAGATCTCGTCCGAGCGACAGCGATGCCGCGATGGCGGCCGAGAGCGTGCAACCGGTCCCGTGGGTGTGCTGCGTGTCGATCCGGGGTCGGCTCCACCGGCGCTCCTCTCCGGAGCCGAGCAGGATGTCGACGATCTCGCCCTGGAGGTGGCCGCCCTTGATGAGGACGGCACCCGCGCCGAGGTCGAGGATCCGTCGGCCGGCCTTCACCATCTCGTCCGGGGTCTCGACCTCCATGTCGGCGAGGATCGCCGCCTCCGGCAGATTGGGCGTGACGAGATCCGCGAGGGGCACCAACTTCCGGGCGATCGTGGCCACGGCGTCCTCCTCGAGCAGCCGGTCTCCGCTGGTCGCCACCATGACGGGATCGAGCACGTACCGCCGGAGCCCGTGCTCGTGGATGGCAGAGGCCACCGTGGAGACGAGCTCGGCCGTGGCGAGCATTCCGCTCTTGAGCGCGGCCGGGCGGAGGTCGGAGACGACGGCATCGATCTGGGCGCGCACGACGTCGACGGGGACCGCGTGGATCGCGTCGACTCCGCGCGTGTTCTGCGCGGTGATGGCCGTGATCGCGCTCGTGCCGAAGACACCGAAGGCCTGGAACGTCTTGAGGTCGGCCTGGATGCCGGCGCCTCCGCCCGAGTCGGAGCCGGCGATGGTGAGCGCGATCGGTGGCGATATGCTCATGACATGGGAAGGTGGAGGGTACGGTGGGCCTGAGCCAGCGACGTGAGAAGCTGATCGCACGGCTCGGCGTGCCCAAGACCCGGTCCCGGGAGGGAGCGGTTCTCGTCGAAGGCGTCCGCGCCGTCGGCGAGGCGCTCGATGCAGAGGTCGATGTGTCCTTCGCGGTCGTGTCCCCACGTCTCACCGACGCGCCGGCGGGCCCCGCGCTCGAGCGCCGCCTGGCGGGCGTGGAGCTCGTGCGCGTGAGCGAGGGCGGGCTCGCGGCCCTCTCCGACACCGAGAGGGACCAGGGTGTGCTCCTCGTGTGCAGAGAGCCCGAGGCGTCCCTCGCCGTGGTTCGGGCAGGGGGCAGATACCTCGTGCTGGACGGCGTCCAGGACCCGGGTAACGCCGGCACGCTGATCCGGGCGACCGTCGCGTTCGGGCTCGACGCCGTTGTGTGCCTGGACGGGACGGTAGATCCTTGGGGGCCCAAGCCGGTACGCGCCTCGGCGGGCATGATCTTCCGGGTGCCCGTCGTACGGGCTTCCGCCGACGAGGCGCTCGCGAGACTGCGGGAGGTGGGCGTCCCGCTCTACGTGGCTGATACCGAGGGAGAGGACGTCGACGTGCATCCGAAAATGCCGTCCTTCGCGATCGCGCTGGGAAACGAGGGGCGCGGCCCTCGTGAGTCGCTCGTCGAGCGGGCCGACGGGACCCTCACGGTGAGTATGCCGGGCGGCGCCGAGTCGCTGAACGTCGCCATGGCCGGATCGATCCTGCTGCATTCCCTGACCCGGAGTGGACCCCGTGGGTGAAGCCGCGTTCGCAGGCCTCGTGGCCGGGCTCTTCGGCCTGACGATCGGGTCGTTCCTCAACGTGTGCTCGCTCCGCTGGCCGCTGGACCAGTCGGTGGTGTCACCACGCTCGCGCTGCCCCCGGTGCGAAGAGCTGATCCGTTGGTACGACAACATCCCGGTCCTGTCCTGGCTCTTCCTGCGCGGTCGGTGCCGACACTGCGGCAAGCGCGTGTCCGTCCAGTACCCGCTGGTGGAGCTGGCCACCGGCCTCGTCTGGGCGGGCGCGTTCGCGGCGTACGGACCCTCCTGGGAGGCGTTCCGGGGCGCCCTGTTCCTGACGATCCTGTTCGGAATCTCCGTATCGGACGCCCGGTTCTACATCATCCCTGACGAGTTCTCTGTCGGCGGCGCGGTTCTGGGGCTCGGTCTCTCGTTCCTGCCGGGGGGGCTCGACTGGCTCCAGGCGATCATCGGGGCGGTGGTCGGCTACGGCTCGCTCTGGCTCGTGGGCGTCATCGGGACGCGCGTGATCAAGAGGGTGGCGCCGGAGCGGCTCGAGGAGGCCGGTGTCGATCAGGCGATGGGCGGCGGCGACATCAAGATGATGATGATGATCGGGGCCTTCCTGGGCGTGTGGGGTGTGATGCTCAGCACGCTCCTGGGCTCGGTGCTCGCGCTGCTCGTCTACACGTTCGGGATGATGCTCGGTATGCTCGTCGGTGGTCCGCTCGAGGATCTCTCCAAGCGGCTGATCCCGCTCGGCGTCTTCCTGGCCGCGGGGGCCGCGGTCGCGTATGCGTGGGGCGATCCCATGATCGCCTGGTACCTGCGCTTCACCGGGCTCAACGGCTAGCGGTTCCGGGCAGGGCCTAGGGGTCGGAGCAGTCCCTGACGTAGCCGCACTGGTCGCAGATCAGCTTGCAGTGGGATTCGCGCATCGGTGATCCGCACAGGTCACACAGGGGCTCGCTCGTGTCATGCCCGCCGATGCCCTCCGCGATGTACTCGCGCGACAGGCGTACGTAGTGCTCGCCACCGCCCCTGATCCACTCGGCAGCGCCGCCCTCGAGGGTCTTCTTGACCTTGCCCGGCACGCCTGCGACGACGCTCCGGTCGGGGATCTCGGAGCCTTCCAGCACCACCGTGTTGGCGGCGAGGACGCACTCCTCACCGATCGTGGCGTTCTGCAGGATGACGGCGTTCATGCCCACGACCGAGCGGTCCCCTATGGCGCAGCACTCGAACTTGGCCCCGTGCCCCACCGTGACGTCGTCGCCGACGTGGGTCGGGCCCCAGTGACCGACGTGTATGACGCAGTTCTCCTGGATGCTCGTGCGCCGGCCGATCACCACCGCGTTGTCCGGGTCGTCCCCACGGATGACGGCCCCGAACCACACGCTCGACTCGGCCCCGATGCTCACGTTCCCGATGACGACCACGTTCGGTGCCAGGAACACGGACGGATGGATGTCCGGGGTCTTCCCGCGGAACGGGATCACCAGAGCCATCAGGCCTCCTCCTCGTCTTCGCCCTGGGCGAGTCTCGTGAGGCGTGCTTTCAGGACCTGGGTCTCCGTCGCGTCGAGGATTTCGATGAGCACGCCGTCGCGCTCGAAGCTGGCCCCGGTCTCGGGCACCTGTCCGAGCTCCTCGAGGATGAAGCCGTTCAGCGAGCGGTGTTCCGCCTTGGGAAGCGTGACGTCGAGCTCTTCGTCGATGGCACGGAGGTCGATGCCGGCCCCCACCTCGACGGCGTCGGGCGAGATGCGTATGAGCTCCTCGCTTTCCACGTCGGTTTCGTCGTGGATCTCACCGACCAGCTCCTCGAGCACGTCCTCGAGCGTCACCAGACCGTCGGTACCCCCGAACTCGTCCGCGACGATGCCCATGTGGCTCCGGCGCGTCTGGAAGTCCTGCAGGAGTTGGATGAGGGACAGCGATCCCGGCACGAAGAAGGGGGAGTGGGCGAGGTCCTTGAGCTGCAGAGAGCGGTCGCCACGGGCGACGCGCTCATATACCTCCCGGACGTATAGAATGCCCGTCACATCGTCGATCGAGTCCGCGTAGACCGGCACGCGGCTGTACGGCACGTCCGGAAGGCCGTCGACGATCTCCTCGAGGGTGAGGTCGTCCTTCCACGCGAAGATGTCCACGCGTGGCACCATCACGTCCCAGGCGGTCAACTCGTCGAGATGGAAGGCGCGCTCCACGAGGAGGTTTTCTCCCTCCTCCAACACGCCCTCCTCCTCTCCGAGCTCCTGGATCTCCCGAAGCTCACGCTGCTCCGATGTCAGCGCCTCGGCATTGTCGCCGATGATTCTCTCTTCTAGACGGGCGACCGGGGCCGTGAGGGGGCGCGACCAGCGGGCCAGCCGGAGTAGGAGCGGAGCGGAGGCCAGAGCGATCCGGACCGGGCTCCGGGCCGCCATCGCATGGGGCAGGATGTCCCCGACGAGGAGCACGGCCAGCACGCCTCCGACGATCGCCCCGATCACGGACGAGATCGTGCCCCAGGTCGCCGAGGCCATCACGGCGAGCAGCGCCAGGGTGCCGAGGTCCAGCGCCTTGGTGACCAGGCGTACGCCGACCCGCACCGTGGCGTCGCGTTCGCGCACGTCGGAGAGGGCCTCGGCGCCGCCGAAGCCTTCTTCTTCCAGGGTACGCAGCCTCGACGAGCCGATCTGGGACACCGCCGCGTGGGCTGCCGTTAGGACGGCGGAGCACACGACGAGGAGACCGGCCATCACCGCGGCAGCCCACATCACGTGGCAGCTCCGCGTTCGAGGCGTCTACTGGGAGGCTGGTCGGCCGACCCGGTACTGCCGTCTACGTCCAACCCTCGCTCTCCTCGAGGAGTTCACCGATCACGTCCCGCGTCACCCGGCCGTCCGCTTCCGCCTCGAAGTTCAGCACGAGACGATGTGCCAGCACGGCAGGGGCCACGGCGCGAATGTCGTCGTAGGTGGGCATCGCGGCGCCGCGGGCTGCGGCTCGGGCCTTGGCGCCCAGGACCAGATACTGCGAGGCCCTGGGACCCGCCCCCCAGGAAACGTACTTCGACGTGACCGGGGACGCCTCCTCCCCGGGCCGTGTCGACCGGGCCAGGCGCACGGCGAACGAGATGAGGGAGGGGGGAGCCGGGATGCGCCGGACGAGGTGCTGGAGGTCGATAAGCTCCTCGGCCGACACGACTGGCTCGACCGCTGCCTCTTCCTCGCTCGTGGTGCGCGCGGCGACCTCTTCCTCTTCGCTCTTGCTCGGATAGTAGATCGGTAGCTCGAGCATGAAGCGGTCGAGCTGGGCCTCGGGCAGGGGATAGGTCCCTTCCTGCTCGATCGGATTCTGGGTCGCGAGCACGAAGAACGGCGGTGGGAGCACGAAGTTCTCACCCGCCGCGGTGACGGCGCGCTCCTGCATCGCCTCCAGGAGGGCGGCCTGCGTCTTCGGAGGTGTCCGATTGATCTCGTCCGCGAGGACGACGTTCGCGAAAATGGGACCCTTCACGAAACGGAAGACGCGCCGACCCGTCGTCCGGTCCTCCTCGATGACCTCGGTCCCGGTGATGTCGGTGGGCATCAGGTCCGGGGTGAACTGGATGCGGCTGAACTCGAGGTCCAGCGCGTCGGCGAGCGTCTGTACGAGAAGGGTCTTGGCGAGGCCCGGAACGCCGACGAGGAGCGCGTGTCCGTTCGCGAGGAGCGCTACGAGGAGCTCGTCCACGACGTCACGCTGGCCGACGATGCGCTTCTCGACCTGGGTGCGCATGGCGGCCGTCACCTCGGCCGCGCGCTCAAGGAGCTCGACGTCGCGGTCGAGGGTGCCCGCTTGTTGTGTGGAAGTCATGCCTTTTCCGATAGAGATGGCCGCGAAGATAGGCCTGAGATTTTCGAACAGTCAAGCGGGCGGCACCGTTGCGGAGAAGCCGTTCGGAGCCGCTTGCGCTTTTTTTCACAAGGACTAGGTTATGCTGGCTGTGGCGGGTATCGCACCGAGTTCGGGGCGGCATCGTCACAGTCCGAGGAGTGCGGTTTGGGTCGAGACCAGAAGGGATCGAGCCCGGGAGACATTATAAGGGCATCGGGGCAGTTCATGGGCCTCGGGCTCACATGGGCTCTCGCGGTCCTTCTGTTCCTGGGTATCGGGGGCTGGCTCGACTCGAAGTTGGGTACGTCGCCGTTCCTCCTCGTCTTGGGCGCGTTCATCGGGGCAGCCGCAGGCTTCTACAGTCTCTACTACCACATCGTGATCGAACCCCGCCAAAGGGAGGACGACCCGAAGTGAGCGCCTCGTTGAGGTACGGCGCCACAGCGGTGGCCGTCGTCGGACTCGGCACGCTGGCGCTCTGGCCGTTCCTGGGGGATCCCGCGCGGCAGGGCGTTCTGCTCGCAGCCGCGATCGCTCTTCCGGTACAGATGGTGGCGTTCGCGGTGCTGATTCGCTTCCGGGGACAGGTGAAGGGCTTCATGGCCGCCTGGGCCGGGGGCATGGCGGTTCGCGCTCTGGCCGTGGCCGGGGTCGCATTCGTGGTCATCCGCGCCGGCGGCGACGGAGCCGTGCCGACGCTGCTCGCCCTGGCCGGGTTCTTCTTCGCACTTCTACTGCTCGAGCCGATCTACTTCCGGCCCGAACCGACGGAGACTGCTTAAGTGAGCTTGTTCGCGGCGCTCAGACCTCTCCAGGAAGCCGCCCACGGGGCGGAGGCCGGTGAGTCGCCGGACATTGCCGGAATGCTCATGCACCACCTGCTCGACGGCAACGAGATCGAGTTCGAGATCCTCGGCCGCGGCTTCGTGCTGCACCTGCCGCAGTGGGACCCGATCCACGTGCTGGGCATGACGATCGACCTCTCGCCGACGAAGCATGTGTTCTTCCTGACGCTGGCGGCGGTGATCTGCCTTGCGGTCTTCCTCCCGATCGCTGCCGTGACGCGCAAGCATTACAGAGACAAGGCGCCGAGCGGCCTGGCGAACGCGATGGAGGCGCTGGTCATCTATTTCCGCGACGAGGTGGTGAGGCGGAACATCGGTCACGGCGCCGACGCCTACACCGGCTACATCCTCACGCTCTTCTTCTTCATCCTCTTCATGAACTTGCTGGGCATCGTCCCGTTCGGAGCGACGGCGACCGGCAATTTCTTCGTGACCGGTGCGCTTGCCCTGGTCACCCTGGTCGTGGTCGAGATCTCGGGGATGAGGGCGCTGGGCTTCAGCGGGTACATGCGGACGATCTTCTACGTCCCGCACGGCCTTCACCCGGCCATGGCGGCCGTGATGCTCGTGATCCTCACGCCCGTGGAGATCATGGGCAAGCTCGCCAAGCCGTTCGCGCTCATGGTACGTCTCTTCGCGAACATGATGGCGGGCCATACGCTGGTGCTGTCCCTCCTGGGCATGATCTTCCTCTTCGCGACCGTCGGACCGGCGCGACACGCCATTGCCGGTGCGTCGCTCGGGATGGTCTGGGCGATCATGCTGCTCGAGGTCTTCGTCGCCTTTCTGCAGGCGTACATCTTCGCAATGCTCACGGCGGTCTTCATCGGTCTGATCCGCCATGCTCACTGATTTCACCCGTCGGTAGACGACAACCTTTCAAGGAAGCTCAAATGCTCAACGCAATGCTCGCCTTCTTCCAGGAAGCCGGATCCGGAATGGCCCCGGGCTCGCTCGGCCAGCTCGGCGCCGGAATCGGCATGGGCCTCGCTGCGATCGGCGCCGGCATCGGCATCGGCCAGATCGGCAACGGCGCCACACAGGGAATGGCGCGCCAGCCGGAAGCCGCCGCCACGATCCAGACCGCCGCGATCATTCTCGCCGCGCTGATCGAGGGCGTTGCGCTTTTCGCCGTCGTGGTCGCGATCATCTACAAGTTCGTTGCGTAGCGGCCGTCGAACGATGAGAGCAATGCGCGCAACGGCGCTGTTGCTCGTCTCGCTGGCTCTCCTGCCGGGCGCCCTCTGGGCGCAGGGCGGAGGCGAGGGCGGGGGCGGCGTCTACGACATGAACACGGGTCTGAGCGTCTGGACCCTGATCGTCTTCGCCGGACTCGTCATCATGCTGGGCAAGTTCGCCTGGGGACCGATCCTCAAGGCGGTGGACGAGCGTGAGAAGGGCATTCAGTCCGCGCTCGACGAGGCCGCACAGCGAAACGAGGAAGCGGCCAAGCTGCTCGAGGAGCACAAGGCCCAGCTAGCCGACGCACGACGTCAGGCGAGCGAGCTCATCGCCGAAGGCAGGGCGGCCGGCGAGAGCGTCCGCAAGGAGATCGAGGAGAAGGCGCGGTCGGAAGGCCAAGCCATTCTCGAGCGTGCCCGTGCCGAGATCGAGAGGGAGCGCGATGCGGCGATCGACACGCTCCGCAAGGAGTCGGTCGAGCTCGCGCTCGCCGCTGCTTCCCGGCTCATGCGGGAGAATCTCGATCAGCCGAAGGACCGCGCGCTCGTCGAGCGGTACCTCGGGAATCTCGGCAGCTCCGGGAGCGCACAGGCGTGAGAGACGAAACCGTCTCACGGAGCTACGCGGTCACGCTCTTCGAGCTGGCCACCAGGAACGGAGCCATCGAGGAGTACGGGGCCGGCCTCGGAACGGTCGCCCGTCTCATCGAGGGAAACCCGCGCTTTCGGATGTTCCTCGAGACGCCGCGCATCGACGACGCCGAGAAGAAGGCTCTGGTGCGCAAGGTTTTCGGGGACGAGCTGCCCAAGCACGTGGTCAACTTCGTTCTCGTGACGATCGACAAGCGGCGCCAGAGGCTTCTCCGCGAGATCTCCTACCAGTACGACGCTCTGGTGGACGAGCACCTCGGCCGGGAGCACGTCGACGTCACGCTCGCGCGTGCGGCCGACGAGGCCACGGAGCAGGTCATCGCCGCGCGCCTTTCGGTGGTGCTCGGCAAGCAGGCGATCCCCCACTTCCGGATCAAGCCGGAGATCATCGGCGGGATCGTCGTACGCACCCAAGACACGATTTTCGACGGATCCATCCGGCGACAGCTCGAGGGGATGAGGCGCAAGCTGATGAGCGCGTCCCTCGCGCACGACGCCGGCGTGTGATCCGCCCACAACTCTAGGACCGAGAAGATGGCCAACGATTCGCAGCTGCGGGCCGGCGAGATCAAAGACGTCTTGCTGAACGAGATCGAGCGCTACGAGGAAGACCTCCACGCCGAGGAAGTCGGCGAGGTGCTCGAGGTCAAGGACGGCATCGCCCGCATCTACGGACTGACCAAGGCGATGGCGTCCGAGATGCTCGAGATCAAATCGTCGGTGAGCGGCGAGACGGTCACGGCGCTCGCGCTGAACCTCGAAGAGGACAACATCGGCGCGGTGATCATGGGTGAGTGGACCGGGCTCCACGAGGGCGACCAGGTGCAGCGCACCGGCCGCGTGCTCGATGTGGAGGTCGGTCACGGCTACCTCGGCCGTGTCGTCGATCCGCTCGGCGTTCCCCAGGACGGGCTCGGGCCCATCGAGGGCATCGAGGGACGCCGCCAGATCGATATCGTGGCGCCCGGCATCGTCAAGCGGCAGCCGGTGAAGGAGCCGCTCCAGACGGGCATCAAGGCCATCGATTCGATGATCCCGATCGGCCGTGGTCAGCGTGAGCTGATCATCGGTGACCGCGGCACCGGCAAGACGGCCGTTGCGGTCGACACGATCATCAACCAGAAGGGCCAGGACGTCGTGTGCATCTACTGCGCGATCGGGCAGCGGGCCGGTAAGGTCCGAAGCGTCGTCGAGACGCTGCGCGAGCACGGTGCCATGGAGTACACGATCGTCGTCGCGGCGAACGCGTCCGATCCGGCTCCGATGCAGTACATCGCCCCGTACTCCGCGACGGCGATGGCCGAGCACTTCATGTGGCAGGGCAAGCACACGCTGGTCGTCTACGACGATCTCTCGAAGCAGGCTCAGGCATACCGCCAGCTGTCGCTCGTTCTGCGGCGTCCTCCGGGCCGCGAGGCGTACCCGGGCGACGTCTTCTACCTGCACTCGCGTCTCCTCGAGCGTGCGTCGAAGCTTTCGGACGAGCATGGCGGCGGGTCCCTGACCGCGCTCCCGATCATCGAGACCCAGGCCGGTGACGTCTCGGCGTACATCCCGACCAACGTGATCTCGATCACCGACGGTCAGATCTTCCTCGAGCCGGACCTCTTCTACTCGGGTGTCCGTCCCGCGGTGAACGTCGGTATCTCGGTGTCCCGTGTCGGCGGCTCGGCGCAGATCAGGGCGATGCGCTCGGTCGCCGGACGCCTCCGTCTGGACCTCGCGCAGTATCGAGAGCTCGAGGCCTTCGCCCAGTTCGGCTCCGACCTCGACGCCGCGACGCAGCGGCAGCTCGCGCGAGGTGCTCGCACGGTCGAGATGCTCAAGCAGCCGCAGTACCAGCCGATGGCCGTCGAGAACCAGGTCGCGGTGATCTTCGCCGTGACGAACGGATACCTCGACCAGATCGACGTTTCGCTGGTTCGCCAGTGGGAGCGGGGCTTCCACGAGGCGATGGCGGTGTCGTACCAGGGCGTGCTCGACACCATTCGTGAATCGGGCAAGCTCGAGGACGACACCAAGGCGGATCTCGTCGCGGCCATCGAGGCCTACAATGCCACGTTCGCGGCCGAGCACGAGCCTGCCGCGGCCGCCACGGCGTAACGGGTAAAGGGAGGAGCACGACGTGGCCGGAGCCAGGGAGGTCAAGCGGCGGATCAAGACGGTGGAGAACACCCAGCAGATCACGCGCACCATGGAGCTCGTCGCAACTTCCAAGCTGAAGCGCGCGACGGACAGGGTGTACGCCGCCCGGCCGTATGCCGAGGCACTGCAGGAGATCGTTCAAGGCCTCTATTCGCCCGCTCTGGCGGAGAAGTACCCGATCCTGCGGCGACCCGAGAAGGTGGATCGGGCCGCGATCCTGCTCATGACCGCGAACCGGGGACTGGCGGGTGGCTTCAACGCCAACCTGATCCGCCAGACGCGCAACCTCATGGACGAGCTGCGCGGCAAAGGCATCGGGACCGAGCTGCACGTCGCCGGGAAGAAGGGCATCGCCTATTTCCGCTTCCGCGGCGAAGAGATGGCGACCCGACGGACCGACATCGGTGACCGGCCGACCGTGGATGACGCCGAGTCGCTGATCGGGCCGATTCGGGACCGTTTCGAGTCCGGGGTGGTCGACGCCGTCTACCTCGTGAGCTCGAAGTTCAACTCCGCGATGTCCACACCGCCGCACACACGTGAGCTCCTTCCCATCGAGGGAGGGTCGGCGTCGAGCACGGCCGACACGTACATCCTGTCGCCCAGCGCCGACATGATCCTCGAGCGGATCCTGCCGGCGTACATCCGTAACGCGGTCTACACCGCGCTGGTGGAGAACGCCGCGGGCGAGCAGGGCGCGAGGCGCACCGCGATGAAGAGCGCCACCGACAACGCGGGCGATGTGC
>JASFUR010000024.1:0-14815 GCA_050050215.1 Gemmatimonadota bacterium | reverse complement strand
GCCGAGGTGGAAAGCCCCGAGGCGGAGGAGGAGGCCGAGCCGGTTGCCGACGAGGCCGAGCCGGAGGAGCCCGAAGAGGAGCCGACCGAGGAAGAGCCGGCCGAGGTCGTCGCCGAGGAGGAGGAGCCCGAGTCCGAGGAGTCGGAAGAGGAAGTGACCGCCGAGGCCGCGAAGGACGAGGCGGAGGAAGGGACAGAGACGGAATCCTCCCAGTCGGCGCCCGCCCCCGCTCGTGCGGGAGCCCCCGACGGACCCGTGCGAACGATCCGCCGACCCACGCCCGCCCCGGCGGCGAGCGCCGGTCCGGGTGGACAGGTACGGATCCAGGCCGAGGGCTACACGCCCGACGGCCGTCGCAAGCGGCGTGAGAAGGGCAAGAAGGGCAAGCGTCGCCAGGGCGTCGACCAGGACGAGGTGCAGTCCAACATCCAGCGGGTCATGGCTGAGCTCAAAGGCGGCAGCAGCAAGAAGCGTCGTCGAAAGGGCCAGAAGCTCTCCGTAGAAGAGCAGGAGGCTCAGGAAGAGCAAGAGCGCGAGGAGGAGGAGCGCGAGCGCAAGACGGTTCGCGTCAACGAGTTCCTCACGGTGGCCGAGTTGGCCGAGCTCATGGACGTGCCGTCGACCGAGATCGTCGGCGCCGCATTCAAGAACCTCGGGCTGATGGTCACGATCAATCAGCGTCTCGACTTCGACCAGATCGAGCTGTTGCTCGACGAGTTCGGCTTCACGGCGGTCCGGGAAGAGGAGTACGGGGCCGAGCCGGAAGTGGAAGAGGAAGAGGACGCCGAGGAAGACCTCGAGCCGCGTCCTCCGGTCGTGACCGTCATGGGCCACGTCGACCACGGGAAGACGCTGCTCCTCGACCGCATCCGCGACACGAACGTCGTGGCCGGCGAGGCGGGTGGCATCACGCAGCACATCGGTGCGTACCACGTCCAGCTGCCGGACGACCGCAGCATCACGTTCCTCGACACCCCGGGACACGCCGCCTTCACGGCGATGCGCGCCCGTGGGGCGGACGTGACGGACATCGTGATCCTGCTGGTGGCCGCGGACGACTCGGTCATGCCGCAGACCATCGAGGCGATCAGTCACGCGAAGAACGCGGGTGTGCCCATGGTCGTCGCCATCAACAAGGTGGACCTGCCGGCCGCCGACCCGAATCGCGTGAAGCAGCAACTGCTGCAGCACAGCGTGAACGTCGAGGAATTCGGCGGAGAGGTCCTGGCCGCCGAGGTGTCGGCGAAGACGGGTCAGGGCATCGACGACCTGCTCGACAAGGTCCTCCTGCAGGCAGAGATGCTCGAGCTCAAGGCCAACCCGAATCGCGACGCGCAGGGCGCCGTCATCGAAGCGCAGCTCGACGTCGGTAAGGGACCGGTCGTCTCCGTGTTGGTCCAACGCGGAACGCTGAGCGTCGGGGACTCGTTCATCTGCGGCCTGTACGACGGCCGGGTGCGCGCCATGCTCGACGAGCGTGGCCAGCCGGTCGAGGAGGCCGGACCGGCCACTCCGGTTCAGGTGCTCGGCGCCAGTGGCGTGCCGCAGGCCGGCGACACGTTCCAGGCGATGGATGCGGTCGCCGCTGCGGAGATCGCCGCGAATCGTCAGCGCCTCGATCGCGAGAAGCAGCTGCGCATCAGGGAGCGCGGCGTGAAGCTCGGCGACTTCGGCGCGCTGGTGCAGAGCGGCCAGGTCTCCACGCTTCCCTTGGTCATCAAGGGCGACGTGGACGGCTCGGTCCAGGCGGTCGCGGACTCGCTCGAGCAACTCGGAACCGACGAGGTACAGGTCGAGATCATCCACCGCGGCGTCGGTGCGATCAACGAGTCGGACGTGCTGCTCGCGCAGACCGCCGGCGCGGTCATCATCGGCTTCCGGGTGAGGCCCCAGACCGCGGCGCGTCAGGAGGCCGAGCAGGCCGAAGTCGACATCCACGTCTACGACGTGATCTACGAGGCCGTCGACGAGGTGCGTGCGGCGCTCGAAGGTATGCTGGCTCCGGAAAAGAAGGAGACCATTCAGGGCAGCGCCGAGGTCCGCGAGACGTTCAAGGTCAGCAAGGTCGGGACGATCGCCGGCTGCTACGTGTCCGAGGGCCGCATCGACCGGAAGGGGAGGGCGCGCGTCATTCGCGACGGTATCGTCGTCTACGACGGCGAGATCAGCTCGCTGAAGCGGTTCAAGGATGACGTGAAGGAGGTGCGCGAGAGCTTCGAGTGCGGTATCGGCATCGCCAACTTCAACGACGTGAAGGTGGGCGACGTCATCGAGTGTTACACGGTCGAGGAGGTCGCCCGCACCCTGGCCAGCACGACCTGAGGGGAGCAACGGCCCGTCCACGATGGTCGTCGCTTCGCTCACCTGGGAGCTCAGCCTGCCCGGGTGTGGCTCGCTCAAGGAGAAGCGGTCGGTGATCCGGTCGCTCCGTGACCGTCTGCGCAAGAAGTTCAACGTCTCCGTGGCGGAGACAGGGCTTCAGGATGTCCACGCCAGAGCCGAGCTGACGATCGCGCTCGTCACGACCGACGGGCGCCTGGCCGAGTCGATCCTCGACAAGGCAGACCGGTTCGTCGAGACCCACGGAGGTGCCGTCATCGCTGGAGTGCGCCGGGAGGTCCATTGAGCGGGGGCAAGCGCACGGCACGGCTCAATGAGCAGCTCCGACGGGAGCTTTCCGAGCTGATCCAGCGGGAGGTACGGGACCCCCGCGTGGGCCATGTGACCATCACCGGCGTGGACGTGGCGCGCGACCTCGGCTCCGCACGCATCTTCGTGCGCACGACGGGGACTCCCGAGGAGCGGGAGTCGACTCTCGAAGGCCTCGACGCCGCGGCGCCCTTCCTCCGCACGACTCTCGGCAAGATGCTGCGAGTCCGACGGGTTCCCGAGCTGAGGTTCCGACTCGACCGGTCGTTCGAGCATGCCCAACGGATCGAGCGGGTGCTGGCGGAGGTGATTCCCGACGAGGAGCCGGACGCGGGGGAGGGTGAGGAGTCCGACGGGGAGGCTACGGAGGCCCCCTCGGACCTGCAGGATCCCCCGGAGTCGGACGCGACCGAGTGACGGAGCTGCCGGCGGACTTCCTGCTTCCCGTGGACAAGCCCGAGGGGCCCACGTCGCACGACGTCGTGGGGACCGCGAGGAAAGCGCTGGGAACGAAGCGTATCGGGCACACCGGCACGCTCGATCCATTCGCGTCGGGCCTGCTCATCCTCTGCGTGGGCAAGGCGACCCGTTTGGCCGAGTACTTCACGGGAATGGACAAGACGTACGAGGCCGTGGCCCGGCTGGGCGTGCGGACCGACTCGCTCGACCGGGAGGGTCGGGTGGTCGACGAGACCGGCGCGTGGAGCACGCTCACTCCCGATGGAATCGCCGAGGCCATTGCCTCCTTCGTCGGCGAGATCGATCAGGTGCCGCCCGCCTTCTCAGCGAAGAAGGTCGGGGGTGAGCGGGCGTACCGGCGGGCGAGAGAGGGCGTGCAGGTGGAGCTGGAGCCGTGTCGGGTCACCATACGGTCGCTGGATCTCACATCGACCGATCTCCCGAAGATCGGCTTCCGAGTCACCTGTTCGAGCGGGACGTACGTGCGGGCGATCGCTCGTGACGTCGGCGATGCGCTCGGAGTCGGCGCGCACCTCACCGATCTCCGGCGGACGGCCATCGGCGGATGGAGCGTGGAGGCCGCGCTCCCCGCGGACCGACTGTCCGACGGGGATCGCGTCGTGGAGCATGCGGTCAGCCCGCTGGAGTCGCTCGCCCACCTCCCGCGGGTGGATGTGGACGACCACGTGGCCGGGCGCCTGGTGCTCGGACAGGCCGTAAGGCTGGACGAGCACCCTCCGTCGGGAGCGCCGCTGGCCGTGGCGCACGGCGGCGTCCTCCTGGCCATCGGCGAGGCGGACGACGGCGTGCTTCGGCCGCGCAAGGTGTTCGCCGCTTGAGCCGAGGCGTGAAGTGGGCGTATCCGCCCGGGCTGCCGGCCGACGGCACGGTCGCGACCGTGGGCACCTTCGACGGCGTGCACCTGGGTCACTGGAGCGTGCTCCAGGAGATCACCGAGAGAGCGACGTCGACGGGGCGCAGGAGCGTGCTCGTAACGTTCGACCCTCATCCATTGCGGATCGTTCGGCCGGAGCATGCGCCTCCGCTGCTCACCACACCAGTCGAGAAAAAGGAGATCCTGGCCGAGAGTGGCCTGGACTACGCCGTGTTCCTCTCGTTCACGGAAGCGCTGTCACGGTACGAGCCGCGACGCTTCGTGGAAGAAGTCCTCATCGCTCGACTGGGCGTGGAGGAGCTCGTCATCGGGTACGACCACGGCTTCGGACGGGATCGGTCCGGTGACCCCGACACGCTCATCTCCATCGGGCGTGAGCTCGGATTCCTCGTGGACGTCGTGCCGCCCGTCGAGACGGGAGACCACGCGATCTCGTCTTCGCGGATCCGCGCCTCCATCGGCGCCGGGGACATGGCCGCGGCGCGCGCCGGGCTGGGGAGACCGTATTCGGTGCGCGGCATCGTAGTGCGCGGAGAGGGGCGTGGGCGCCATCTGGGCTTCCCGACGGCCAATCTGCGCGTCGCGGAGAGGGACAAGCTCGTCCCGCCGGAGGGGATCTACGCCGTGCGCGCGGTGCTGCGGGACGGCACCCACGCCGGCGCCTTGCACCTGGGCCCTCGGCCGACGTTCCAGGGCTCGCCTCCGTCGATGGAGCTGCACGTGCTGGACTTCGACCGCGACATCTACGGAGAAGAGGTTCGGGTCGACTTCATCGAGTATCTGCGGGAGATCCGGCCGTTCAGCACCGTGGACGCCCTCGTCGCCCAGATGCGCGACGACGTGCGGGCCGCGAGGGTGACCGTAGACGCGAATGCGCCGATTACCTAGACTTCCGGGCTACGAAGACATCCGAATCGCTTCCCTTGCAGCGACTGACTCTCGCGGAGGCACGCCACCGTATGGCGATTGTCAAAGACGACATCATCAAGAAGTACCAGCTCCACGAGAACGATCGTGGAAGCGCTCCCGTCCAGGTCGCGATCCTCACGGCTCGTATCAACGACCTTCGGACCCACTTCGACGCACACGGGAAGGACCACCACAGCCGCCGCGGCCTCCTCAAGATGGTCGGGCGCCGTCGTCGTCTTCTCGAGTACCTGAAGCGGACCGATGTCGATCGTTATCGCGAGCTCATCGCGGACCTCGGACTCAGGCACTAGCAACTGCCTGGCGTCGTTCAGGAGTTGCTGCACGTCCGGTCCAGTCGCGCAAGCGACGTCGACCGGCACCATTCGGCCGAAGGCGTACGTACGCCCCGGCGGGAGACGGCCTACAACATCGCTGCATCCACGGGCTCACGAGACCCGCACGTTCCACGCTCCGGCGTGGCCGATGCGCTTCGTGCCCCGGGCGGCGGTCGCTCTCTCCTCGGACACTACGGCACTTCGGCGCACCTTTACTTGGCTGGCATCGGGCCGGCCGAAAAACCGAAGTGAGTAGAACACGATGATCCAGAGATTAGAGCGTCAGTTCGCCGGGCGAACCCTTTCGCTCGAGGTCGGCCGCATGGCCAAGCTCGCGCAGGGCTCCTGCCTCGTGCAGTACGGCGACACCGTCGTCCTGTGTGCCGTTACGGTCCGGGACGGCCCCACACATCTCCCCTTCTTCCCGCTCACGGTCGAGTACCGCGAGAAGAGCTACGCCGCCGGGAAGATTCCGGGCGGCTTCTTCAAGCGCGAGGGCCGGCCCGGCGAGAAGGAGATCCTCTCCGCCCGTCAGATCGACCGGCCCATCCGGCCGCTCTTCCCCGAGGGGTTCATGCACGAGACACAGGTCGCGTGCTTCATTCTCTCCGCGGACCAGGAGAACGACGCCGACGTGCTCGCGCTGATCGGTGCCTCGGTCGCGCTGAACATGTCCAAGGTGCCGTTCCACACCCCGGTCGCGTCGGTCCGGGTCGGTCGGGTCAAGGACACGTGGCTCATCAATCCCACGTTCCAGCAGCTCGAGTACTCCGACGTCGACATCGTCGTCGCGGGCTCCGAGGAAGCGATCACGATGGTCGAAGGCGCCGCGATCGAGGTGCCCGAGGAGGAGATCCTCGAGGGGCTGCAGGCCGCGCACGACGCCATCAAAGAGCTCTGTCAGTTCCAAAAGGAGCTGATCGACGGCCATACGGTCCCCGACATGGAGTGGACGCCGGTCGAGCCGGACGCCGCCCTGCGCTCGAAGGTCGAGGAGATGGCAGGCGCCCGCGTCGCCGAGGCGCTGACGCTCGGCGACAAGCAGGAGCGCAATCAGGCCATGGCCGCGGTGACCGAGGACGTCGTCGGCTCCCTGGTCGACGAGGACGAGGACTACGCGGACAATGAGGACGACGTCGGCGAGATCCTGCGCTCCATCGAGAAGAAGACGATGCGTCGGCGGATCCTGGAGAAGGGTGAGCGCGCCGACGGCCGTGGGCTCGACGAGATCCGCCCGATCACCTGCGAGGTGGGAGTCCTCCCGCGCACGCACGGGTCCGCGCTCTTCACGCGGGGCCAGACGCAGGCGCTCGCCGTTGTCACGCTGGGCACCGCGCGCGACGAGCAGCGCATCGACTCGATCGATTCCCGCGAGGAAGTCACGAAGTCGTTCATGCTCCACTACAACTTCCCGCCGTTCTCGGTTGGCGAGGCGCGGCCCTACCGCGGCACCTCCCGTCGCGAGGTCGGACACGGGAACCTGGCCGAGCGGGCGGTGCAGCCGCTCCTGCCGCCGTACGACGACTTCCCCTACACGATCCGGATCGTGTCGGACATTCTCGAGTCGAACGGTTCGTCCTCGATGGCGACCGTCTGCGGCTCCTCTCTCGCGCTCATGGACGCGGGCGTCCCGATCAAGTCTCCGGTCGCCGGCGTGGCGATGGGGCTCATCAAGGAAGGCGACGACGTCGCGATCCTGACCGACATCCTCGGTCTCGAGGACGCGCTCGGCGATATGGACTTCAAGGTTGCCGGCACCCGCCAGGGCGTCACTTCGATCCAGATGGACATCAAGATCGAAGGGCTTACGGTGGATATCCTCAAGGAGGCTCTGGAGCGGGCCCACAAGGGCCGGATGCACATCCTCGGCCTCATGGACCAGGCGATCTCCGAGCCGCGTAGCGAGCTGTCCGAGTACGCGCCCCGCATCGTCTCCATCCAGATCAACCCCGAGAAGATCGGCGAGATCATCGGGCCGAAGGGCAAGACGATCCGGGCGATCCAGGACGAGTCGGGCGCGTCGATCGACATCGACGACTCGGGTCTCGTGAAGATCGCGGCCGTGTCCGGCGAGGCCGGCACCCGGGCTCGCGAGATGATCGAGGCGATCGTCGCCGATCCGGAGGTGGGCCGCATCTACGAGGGCCCGGTCAAGAACACCACCACCTTCGGAGCCTTCATCGAGATCATGCCCGGCACGGAGGGGCTCTGCCACATCTCCGAGCTCCAGGATGGCCGGACCGAGAAGACCGAGGACGTGCTCAAGAAGGGCGACATCACCAAGGTCAAGCTCCTGTCGATCGACGAGAAGGGACGTCTCCGGCTCTCCCGGAGGGCCGCGCTGGCCGAAGAGGCCGGAGAGGCCGAAGACGCCGGGGACGGCCAGGGGTAACGAGCCGGTGGTAGCGCTTTGATCAGGCTGGCCCTGGACCATGAGGCGATGGCGCGGTCGGTGCTCGACGGCGGCATCGAGGTCCTTACGGAGCGCATCCCGGGTGTCCGATCCGCGGCGGTCGGCATCTGGGTGCGCCAGGGCTCGGTGCACGAGTCCGCCGAGGATGCGGGCGTGAGCCATATGCTCGAGCACATGGTCTTCAAGGGCACCGAGCGTCGCTCCGCGATCGAGATCGCGATCGGGCTCGAGGGCCTCGGCGGCTCACTGGACGCGTACACGAGCCGGGAGCACACCAGCTACCAGGCGCGCGTGCTCGACGAGCACGTACCGGAGGCGTTGGACGTGCTGTCCGACCTGGTTCTCCGTCCCAGGCTGGATCAGGACGACCTCGAGCTTGAGCGAGAGGTCGTGCTCGAGGAGATCGCGCAGGTCGAAGACACGCCGGACGACCTCGTCTTCGAGTTGCACGGCGAGTGGCTCTGGAACGGCCACCCCTACGGGCGTTCGATCCTCGGCTCCGAGGAGACGGTCGGTGCCATGAGCTCCGAGAAGCTGCGGGCGCTCCACGGGATGCGGTACACGGGGGCCAACCTCGTCGTGGCGGGGGCCGGGAACGTGGACCACGACGACTTCGTGTCGCGTGTCGGCGAGCTGTTCGACGGTCTGGACACGGGTCTACGGGCGAGCCAGGCGGAGTCCACGCCCGCCACACGCTCGGGCGTGGAGCGCCGCGCGAGAACATCCGCTCAGACGCATATCGTCTTCGGGACCGACGTACCGGGGCACTCCCACCCCGATCGGTACCCCCTCGTTCTGCTGTCGGCGGCCATGGGGTCGGGCATGAGCTCGCGGCTCTTCCAGAAGGTCAGGGAGGAGCTGGGTCTGTGCTACGCCGTGTACACCTACCAGTCGTTCTACGGGGTCTCGGGTGTGTCTGGCGTATATCTGGGCACGCGTCCGGGCACGGCCGACAAGGCCGTGTCCGCCGTACGGACGGAACTGGAGCGCGTGGCCGCGACCGGTCTCACGGACGAGGAGCTGGAGCAGATCAAGCGACAGGTGAAGGGCCAGGTGATGATCTCCCTGGAATCCACCGGCTCACGCCTCCACCGCCTCGCCTCGTTCGCGCTCTACGACGAGGAGCTCGTCGGCTTGAGCGGGCTACTGGAGCGGATCGATGCGGTCACGGCGGAGGACGTCCGTCGTGTCGCCAGCGAATACTTCAACCCGGAGCGGCAGCTCGAGCTGAGGCTCGGGCCGGCGTGACCCAGCGGAGGAGAGTGTCCGCATGATCATCGGCATTCCGAAAGAGATCAAAGACGACGAGTACCGCGTGGCCCTGACTCCCGCAGGCGCCGAGATGCTCGTAGCGGCGGGACACCGCGTCCTGATGGAGGCGGGTGCGGGCTTCGGGAGCGGCTTCACGGACGAGTCGTACCAGGCCGTCGGTGGCGAGATCGTCGAGAAGGCAGCGGACGTGTGGGAGAAAGCGGAGATGATCGGGAAGGTGAAGGAGCCGATCGAGAGCGAATGGCCGCTCATGAAGAACGGCCAGGTCATCTTCACCTATTTCCACTTCGCGGCCTCTGAAGCTCTTACCCGCGCAGTGATGGAATCGGGCGCCATCGCGATTGCGTACGAGACCGTGGAGTTGAAGAGCGCGGAGCTCCCGCTCCTGACACCGATGAGCGAGATCGCGGGCCGGATGGCCGTGCAGGAGGGCGCGAAGTATCTGGAGCGTCCGCAGGGTGGATTGGGCGTGCTCCTGGGAGGCGTGCCCGGCGTGCTCCCCGGCAAGGTCCTCATCCTGGGTGGGGGAGTGGTCGGCACCAACGCAGCCAAAGTCGCTGCCGGGTTGGGCGCGCGCGTCTGCATCATGGACATCGACCTGGAGCGGCTCCGCTACCTGGACGACGTCATGCCCGCCAACGTCCACACGCTCTTCAGCACACGCCAGTCGATCCGCCAGCAGGTGCGTGACGCGGACGTGATCATCGGCGCGGTCCTGGTGACCGGGGCGAAGGCGCCCAAGCTCATCACCGAGGATGACTTGTCGCTGATGCGCGCAGGCACGGTCATCGTCGACGTCGCGGTCGACCAGGGAGGCTGCGTCGAGACGATCAAGCCGACCACGCACCACGATCCGGTCTACACGGTGGACGGGGTCATGCACTACGCGGTGGCGAACATGCCCGGCGGCGTGCCACGCACGAGCACCTTCGCACTCACGAATGCGACGCTGCCGTATCAGCTGCAGCTTGCCGAAAAGGGCTGGAAGCGGGCATGCACGGAGAACCCGGCGCTCGAGCTGGGAGTGAACGTCGCTTCGGGCCACGTCACACACGCCGCCGTCGCCGATGCGTTCGGGCTCGAGTACACGAGCGTCAGGGACGTCGCGGTCGGTCCGAGGCTCGCATGAGCCTGGAGGTCCGCTTCACCAGGTTGCCGAGCAACCCCGATCTACCTCTTCCCCATCGGGCGACCGTGCACGCGGCCGGATACGACATCCGCTCGGCGGAGGAGTCGGTGACGCTCGAGCCCGGAGAGATCCGGCTCGTCGCGACCGGGCTCGTCATGGAGCTCCCGGAGGGCGTCGAATGCCAGGTCCGTCCCCGGTCGGGACTGGCGCTGAAGCACGGCATCACGCTGCCCAACAGCCCGGGGACGATCGACCCGGACTACCGGGGTGAGGTGCGCGTCATCATGCAGAATCTGGGCAAGGAGCCCGTGACCCTGGAGCGCGGCGAGCGGATCGCTCAACTGGTGTTCGCCCGCTTCGAGATGCCCGAGGTCGTTCAGGTCGAGGCGGTCTCCGAGACCGCCCGCGGAGACGGCGGGTTCGGCAGCACCGGCACGGCGTGATGCATCCGACTCGAAGCCGGCTCCGTAAGTCCATGCGAAATCCTGGCATCGGCCGTGTCGTAAACGTATGTTCATCCCCGAAACGCCCCGCCACCTCCACAGACTGTGCTGAACCTATTCAGTAACTGGCTCAACTCGGGGCGCCTCGTCCCCGTGAACGACATCGCCGTCGACCTGGGGACGGCGAATACGCTCATCTATGTGAAGGGCGAAGGGATCGTCCTGAACGAGCCATCCGTCGTCGCGGTGGAGAAGGGAAGCCGTCGCATCATGGGCATCGGGCTCGAGGCCAAGCGTATGCTCGGCCGCACCCCCGAGGGTATCGAGGCGATCCGGCCCCTCAAGGATGGTGTCATCGCCGACGTGGATGTGACGGAGATGATGCTGCGTCACTTCCTCAAGCAGGTCACCGCGAAGCGGGT
Organism: Gemmatimonadota bacterium; assembly: GCA_050050215.1. Taxonomy (GTDB): domain Bacteria; phylum Gemmatimonadota; class Gemmatimonadetes; order Longimicrobiales; family Gaopeijiaceae; genus UBA2982. Next base: position 3,889 of record JASFUR010000024.1, on the reverse strand, counting down.
ATTCCGCATCAAGCCGCGCGTCGTGGTCGGCGTGCCGTCCGGCATCACGGAGCTGGAGCGGCGGGCGGTGCGGCAGTCCGCCATGGAGGCTGGCGCCAAGGGCGTCTACATGGTGGACGAGCCCATGGCAGCCGCCATCGGCGTGGGGCTTCCGGTCGAGACCCCGACGGGCAACATGGTCATCGACATCGGTGGCGGCACGACCGAGATCGCGGTGATCGCGCTGTCGGGCATCGTCTCCAACACGTCGATCCGCGTCGGCGGCGACGAGCTCGATCTCGCCATCGTCACCTTCCTGCGCAAGAACTACAACCTCCTCATCGGAGAGCCCACCGCCGAGGCCATCAAGGTCCAGATCGGGTCGGCCTTCGACTTCGGGGAGGAGCGCGAGATGGAGGTGAAGGGCCGGGATCTGGTGTCCGGCATTCCGAAGACGGTCACGGTGCACTCGCAGGAGGTGCGCGAATGCATCCAGGAGCCGATCCAGGCGATCGTCGAGGCGGTTCGCAGGGCCCTGGAGATCACGCCCCCCGAGCTGTCCTCGGACATCGTGGACCGAGGCATCGTCATGACCGGGGGTGGGGCCCTCATACGTGGCCTCGATCGACTGCTGCAACACGAGACCAACCTCCCGATCCACGTGGACGAGGAGCCGCTGACGTGCGTCGTGCGCGGAGCCGGACGCATCCTCGACGACTTCATGAAGTACCGCACGGTCTTGGTCCAGTAGGGGAGATCGCTGTCTCGTGGCCTACGCCCCTGAGCCGGAGCGGCGCGGCGCCCGCCACCAGAATGCGCTCGCGATCGGCTTCGCCCTCCTGGCGGTTGCGACCCTCTACCTGAACGTCGATACGCAGCAGCGCATCGCGCAGGTCTTCCAGTCCAGCGCGCTGAGGCCGTTCATCTGGACGCAGGAGACCCTCGTGCAGGCCCGCGTTCGCGCCGAGCAGATCGACGTCCTGCAGGACGAGGTCGATTCGCTCACGGCGGTTCTCGCCACACAGGCAGCCGTCTCGGAGGAGAACCGGTCGCTCCGGGACCTGCTGGGTCTGGCGGAGCGGGCCGGTCCGTCATTCCTGCAGGCCACCGTGATCCGTCCTGGCACGCCCGGCTCGGAGAGCATGTTCTTCGTCGACGTGGGTCGGCGGGACGGCGTCCGGCCGTATGCGCCGGTCGTCAGCGCCCGAGGCCTCGTCGGAGTCATCCGAGAGGTACGAGAGCGCGATGCGATCGCCATGGACTGGACCAACCCGGAGTTCCGGGCCAGCGCCATGCTCCAGGACGGCTCCGCGTACGGGATGGTCGAGAACGTCCGGGGTGAGTTCCGCGAGGAGGACCGCCTGATCCTGAACGGGACCGCATATCACGAGACCCTGCGGAAGGGAGCGATGGTCCTGACGAGTGGCCTGGGTGCCATCCCGCGGGGGATCCCGATCGGGCACATCGACGAGACGGCCGAGGTGCAGGGCTCCTGGCGGAAGAGCTATTGGCTACGACCGTCCGCGGAGCCCGGCTCGGTCACCCACGTTCTGGTCGCGGTGACGAGCGCGCCCGAGGATGTCGGTGACTTCTGGCCTGCGGACTCTCTGAAGACGGGGCCCAGGGAGGGGGCGGCGGCCGACGAACCGGGGGCCGACCCGAGCCCGGAGCGGTGACCGTGTCCAGGCGGCCGGTCGTCTGGGTCCTGGTCGGTATCCTCGTCCTCCTACACTTTGTTCTGCACGTGGGCTTCGGGATCGGACGGGCTGCTCCCGACCTGCTGACGATCGGACTCCTCCTGCTGGCGCGCGACGTGGGTATCGGCACGGCGGCGGGAGTGGGCCTGGTCTTCGGACTACTCGAGGACTCTTTGAGCGTGTTGGTATTCGGCGCCAACAGCGTGGCGATGACCGCGATCGGGATCCTGGGGGCGCTGACGCGAGATCTCTTCGTGGGCGATTCCCGGCTCTTTGTGGTGTCCTACCTGTTTCTCGGTAAGCTGGCCCGGGACTCCATTCACTGGGTCCTGGTCGGGGAGGACCTGCGCCAGCCCTTCTCCGAACAGGTGCTCGCCCAGGGCGGAATCGGTGCCCTGTACGCGGCGGCCGTGGGCCTGGGGCTCACCTTCGTCATGCGGCTGACGGCCGAATCATGAGCCTTCACCTTCCCCACGAGAGGCAGCGGCGCGCCATCGGTGCGTACATCGCGCTGGGCCTCGTCATGGGCGCGCTCGTCATGGCGTTCTTCCGCATCCAGGTGCTGCGCTCCAATCAGTGGGAGCTCAGAGCCAACGCCAACCGTATCCGGCAGCTCCCGATCCCGACGCCGCGGGGCATCATCTACGACCGGAATGGGGAGATCCTGGCCGACAACGTGCCGGGGTATCAGATCACACTGCTCCCGCAGCCGCTCGACTCGGCCCGCGCCACCCTGGAGCGGATGTCCCGGTACGTGGAGCTCTCGGACGACAGAGTCGACCGCATCCTGCAGACGATGTCCCGCTTCGGCCGTGAGGTCGTGGTCGACGCCGATGCGGATATGGAGGTCGTGGCGGCGCTCGAGGAGCGACGCGCGGAGTTCCCGGGGTTGTACGTCGAGATGCGCCCTCGGCGCCGGTATCTCCTGGACGAAGCCGCGGCGCACGTCCTCGGCTACGTGGGCGAGATCACCTCCGAGGAGCTCGAGTCGGACGACTTCGGCGACGAGCGCTACGAGCAGGGGATGATCGTCGGCAAGACCGGCATCGAGAAGCAGTACGAGTCGGTCCTTCAGGGTCGTCCGGGCCTGAAGTACGTCGAGTTCGACGCGCGAGGGCGCATGGTGGGCGACTTCACCGGCTTCCAGGCCGATCCGGGTGAGCCCGGCCACGATCTGCACCTCAACATCGACAAAGATCTGCAGGCGTGGATTCACAGGATCTTCCCCGACACGATGGCCGGCGCCGTCGTGGCCCTCGATCCGAGCGACGGGGGCGTGCTCGCGCTCTATTCGGCTCCGACCTACGACCCGAACCAGTTCGTGGGGGGAATCGACCAGGACCTCTGGGACGAGTTGAACGCCGACCCAGGAAACCCGCTCTTCGACCGGGCCGTGGTGGGCCGTTACCCACCCGGATCGACGTGGAAGCTCGCGGCCGCCGCCATCGCGCTGGACCTCGGCGTCGTCACGCCCGACGAGACGATGGAGGTGCCGTGCACCGGCGGATACCTATATGGCGGCAGGTACTTCCGCTGCTGGGATCCGGCCGGCCACGGCGAGCAGAACCTGGCGCAGGCGATCGGAAACTCCTGTGACGTCTACTTCTACCAGCTCGGCTTGAGGATCGGGCTCGACGACCTGCTCAGGCGGTCCAACGAGATCGGCTTCAGCAAGCGTTGCGGGGTGGACTTGCCCCAGGAGAGCCAGGGGATCTTCCCGGACGCCCGTTCCTGGTGGGAGCGGACGTACGGGTACACCGGCCAAGAGGGTGAGGTGCTGCCCCTTGCCATCGGGCAAGGGCCCAACACCCAGACGCCCCTGAAGATGGCGCAATTCTACGTCGCCCTCGCCGGGGACGGCTCCGCCCCGGCGCCGGCCATCGCGCAGGGAATGGATCTCGCGGAGGGCTGGAGCCTGGATCTGGCTCCCGACCACATCGAGGCGCTTCGGGAGGGCCTGCGACGGGTGACGGCCCAGGGCGGCACCGCCCACGTCGGCACGTCGCTCGAGTATTGGGAGGTCCTCGGGAAGACGGGCACCGTGGAGCACGAGCTCAGCCAGGCGGGCCTCCGGGAGCCCCACGCGTGGTTCGCGGGGATGGCCGGTCCGTGGGGCGAACCCCCGGAGATCGTCGTCACGGTCATCGTGGAGTACGGGGAGAGCGGCTCGGGCACGGCCGCGCCGATCATGGCGAAGACCGCCGACTTCTATC
>JASFUR010000023.1:0-14842 GCA_050050215.1 Gemmatimonadota bacterium | reverse complement strand
TGATCCTGGCCAACTTCGCTTCGGCCACGATCTCGCGGCCGCTGTGGAACTCGCTCGCCTCGTACCAGCAGAACCGGATCCTGGTGTTCCTCGACCCCGAGGTGGATCCACGCGGGGCAGGGTACCAGGTCATCCAGTCGAAGGTGGCGGTCGGGAGCGGTGGGCTCACCGGCCAGGGCTTCCTGGCGGGGCCGCAGAAGCGCTACGACTTCCTGCCCGAGCAGCACACGGACTTCATCTTCAGCGTCGTGGGGGAGGAGCTGGGCTTCATCGGTACGGCTCTGGCGATTCTGGTGTTCGCCTTCATCCTCTGGCGGCTCGTGCGGCTCGCGGAGCGCTCGGCCGATCCCTTTGCCGGTCTGGTGCTGCTCGGTATCTTCGGGGCCTGGCTCGTCCACGTCTTCGTGAACGTCGGCATGACCGTAGGTCTGGTGCCGATCACCGGGATCCCGCTTCCCTTCGTCAGCTACGGCGGGACCTTCCTCTTCATGTCGTGGGTCGCGGTCGCGATCGCGGTACGGGTGGCCAACGAGCCCTAGCTCGAGGTGCAGGGCCGCCGCAAGACACAGGAGCTGTATGGCCTGGTTCCGGAAGGACAAGAAGCCCCTCACGGCAACGGATCGGCGGGACGTCCCCACCGACGTGTTCGACAAGTGCCAGGGGTGCGGGGAGATCCTGTACCGAGAGCGGCTCGCGCAGAACCTCAACGTCTGCCCCAACTGCGGCCATCACATCCGCATCTCGGCGGATGCCTATCTGAGCATCCTGCTGGACAAGGGGACGTTCAAGGAGCTGGACACGAACCTGCGGGCGGCCGACCCGCTGGAGTTCACGGATCTGAAGCCGTACCCCGAGCGCATCGCTGCGGCGGAGGCCAAGGGGAAGAGCGAGGCCGTCATCACCGGGACCGGCGAGATCGACGGGATCGCGATCGCCATCGCCGTGATGGACTTCGGCTTCATCGGCGGCTCGATGGGATCGGTGGTGGGCGAGAAGATCGCCCGGGCGGCTCGCGCGGCCCTCGAGGCGGAGTGTCCGCTGGTGATCGTGACCGCCTCGGGCGGCGCCCGAATGCAGGAAGGAATATTGTCCTTGATGCAGATGGCGAAGACCTCGGCCGTGCTCGCGCGGATCCACGAGGCCGGACTTCCCTTCGTGTCCGTGCTGACGCACCCCACGACGGGCGGCGTGACGGCCTCCTTCGCGATGCTGGGGGACGTGAACCTCGCTGAGCCCGGCGCGCTCATCGGCTTCGCCGGTGCTCGCGTCATCGAAGAGACGATCAAGCAGGAGCTTCCGCAGGGCTTCCAGCGCGCGGAGTTCGTCCTGGATCACGGGATGGTCGACCGCGTCGTCGATCGGCGCGAGCTGAAGGAGACGCTGGTCCGCGTCCTCAGGCACCAGTTCGCGGGCTGGAGCGACTAGGACCGCTCCGCTGCGTGAACAGGCTCCTGGCTTCTCCGAACACCCTCCGTCGGCTGACCGGGTGACCTCGGACCGCTCCCATACGCCGGACCGGCTCGACCGGCCCTTCGAGGACCCGCTCCTCTACGACCTCTTCCCGGCGCTGGCCACGAAGGTCGAGTGGGCGCTCGAGCGCACGGAGCGCGCGCTGGCCATGGTGGGCGACCCTCACCGCCGGTACGCCTCGCTGCACGTCGGAGGGACGAACGGGAAGGGGTCGGTCACCACGACTCTGGCCTCGGTGATGCGGGCGTCCGGGCGCCGTACCGGCTGCTACGTTTCCCCACACCTGGTGTCGTTCCGCGAGCGGATCCGCGTGGACGGTGAGCCCATCGCCGAGGACGCGCTGAAGGAGTACGCGTCCGAGATCAGGGCGGCGGTGTCGGCCGTGGAACTGACTTTCTTCGAGGCTGCGACCCTGCTGGCCTTCCATGCCTTCGCTCGCGAAGGGGTCGAGGTCGCGGCCCTGGAGGTGGGCCTAGGGGGTCGTCTCGACTCGACCAACGTCGTGACGCCCGAGGTGAGCGCCGTGACGAACGTGGCGATGGACCACGCCGACTACCTCGGCGACACGCTCCTCGAGATCGCCCGGGAGAAGGCCGGGATCATCGAGGCCGGAGTGCCGTTCGTGACGACCGAGGTCGACCCGGAGGTCCTCGGACTCTTCCGCCGCCTGGCCGACGAGGTCGGCGCGCCGATGCACGCGGTGGAATCGGAGCGGCTCGCCGAGGTGACCGTGGCCGCCGATCACACGTCGTTCCACATGGCGACCGAGGCGTGGGGTGACCTGGACGTCGTGACGCCGCTCCTGGGGCGCCATCAGGCCAGGAACGCGGCCCTGGCCGTCGCGGTCTGCGAGCGCCTCTCGGGCGAGCTGAGGCCGACCCGGGACGACCTGCTGCGCGGCGTGGCCGCGGTGCGGTACCGGGGCCGGGACGAGGTTCGGGTCATCGACGGGCGCACGTGGCTTTTCGATGTCGCGCACAATCCCGCCGGGGTCGATTCGCTCGTCGAGACGCTCGAGTCCGTCGAGCTGCCGACTCCCCGGGTCGCCCTGGTGGGGATCCTCGGGGACAAGGACTGGCGGGCCATGCTCCTTCCGCTGTTGGATCGCTGCACCCATCTCGTCCTGACCCAGCCGCCGACCGCGCCCACGGAGCGGCGCTGGAGTCTGGATTCGGTGGCCGATTGGGTCGACGCGCTCGAGCCGGTCGAGGGTCTTCGGCGACCGGAGGTGCGTGCCGTGGACGATTTCGGGAGCGCGCTCGCCGAGGCGGCCGGCCTGGCCGGCACGGGCACGGTGCTCGTGACGGGCTCCGTGCACACGGTCGGGGGCGCCATGCGTCTTCTGGGAGTCCCGCCGACGGTGTAGCCCGCCCGGTAGGCGCCGGGGAGGTCGGGGTGCGCAGGGTGGGGCCTCACGCCCGGTGTTGCTAGATTGCGCGCCTCTATGGCTACCTCGGGATTCGCGAGGCTACCGGGATTCAGGGATTTCCCCCCGGAAGACCTCGCACTGCGATCGCACATCATGGAAGCGTGGCGCCGTGTCTCCCGGCGCTACGGTTTTCAGGAGTACGATGGTCCCCCGCTGGAGTCGCTCGATCTCTACGTGGAGAAGAGCGGCGACGAGATCGTGGACCAGCTGTACGCGTTCACGGACAAGGGCGATCGTGAGGTGTCCCTGCGCCCGGAGATGACGCCCTCCTTGGCGCGCATTCTCGGGGACCGGAGCCGGGGCATGAGCAAGCCGATCCGGTGGTTCTCCACCCCCCAACTCTTCCGTTACGAGCGGCAGCAGCGGGGGCGCCTGCGCGAGCACTTCCAGTGGAACGTCGACCTGGTGGGCGAGGAGGGCGTGGCCGCGGACGTCGAGGTCGTCGCAGTCGCCATCGACGGGCTGCGGGAGCTGGGGTTGGGCGTCGAGGACTTCCGCGCCAGGGTATCGGACCGAAGGGTCCTGCGCGGTCTCCTCCTCTCCCTCGGTGTCGCCGAGGACGCTCTGCCCGCGGCGTTCGCCGTGATCGACAAGCTCGAGCGTATGCCGCGCGACAAGGCGGAGGGACTCCTCTCGGAGGGGACCGGCCTGGATGCGGCGGCGGCCGGCCGTGTGCTCGAGGCGGTTTCGACGGCCACGCCGGAGTCCCTCGAGGAGGCGCTCGCCGACCAGCCGGACGGGCCGGAGAACGTCCAACGCCTGCGAGAGTACGTCGAGGCCCTCGACGCCATGGGACTCGGCGGCTTCGTGGAGCTCGATCTCGGCATCGTGCGGGGGCTCGCCTACTACACGGGGATCGTGTTCGAGCTCTTCGACCGGCAGGGCGAGCTCAGGGCGATCTGCGGCGGCGGCCGGTACGACCACCTCCTCGAGCTGGTCGGCGGTGAGCCTCTTCCGGCGGTCGGATTCGGGATGGGCGACGTCGTGCTCGGTGAGCTGCTCGCCGAGAGGAAGCTCGTGCCGGAGTTCGCATCGGCGCTCGACTACTTTATCGTGACTGTCTCGTCGGAGCAGCGGCCCGAGGCCCTCAGGCTGGCCCACGGGCTGCGCGACAAGGGCCACAGCGTCGCGTACGCGCTCCGCGATCAGGGTATGGGCAAGCAGATGAAGTCGGCGGCGAAGGACGGCGCCCGCGAGGTTCTGATCATGGGACCCGACGAGTTGGCGAGGGGGTGTGTGGTGGCGAGGGATATGGAGTCCGGCACGGAGAGAGAGATCGAGCTGGCGGATCTGACGTGAGCAGGAACGGCTCCTGGAGGGACGAGGAGGTCCGCGTCACCAGCGAGGTGGCACGACGTGCGATCCGGCGGCTGAACGTGTTCGAGTGGGTGATCCTGGGCCTCGCGATGGCGATGGCGATCGGTGGTGGCGCCCTGGTGGCCTGGGTCGCGGTAGGCCGTTCCAGCCCGGCGTTCCGTACGGTCTGGATGGTCGCGTCGCTCATCGTGTTCATCGTTCCGGGGATCGTCGTGATCGTACGGCACAGAAGGGAAGAGCGGGAAGACGCAGCGGGCCCGGACCAGATCCGGAAAGGCGAAGACGACTGACCAATGGCTGACGACAAGAAGTTGACCCCCCGATCCCAGGACTTTCCGACCTGGTACAACGAGGTCGTCCAGCGCGCTGAGCTGGCCGACCACTCGCCGGTGAAGGGGAGCATGGTGATCCGCCCGTGGGGATACGGGATCTGGGAGAACATGCAGCGCGCCCTGGACGACATGTTCAAGGAGACCGGGCACGAGAACGCCTACTTCCCGCTCCTCATTCCCCTGAGCTTCATCGAGAAGGAGAAGGAGCACGTGGAGGGCTTCGCGCCGGAGCTCGCCATCGTGACGCAGGCGGGCGGCAAGGAGCTCGAGGAGCCGTACGTCATCCGCCCGACGTCCGAGACGGTCATCTACGCGATGTACGCCAAGTGGGTGCAGAGTTATCGCGATCTCCCGATCCTGATCAACCAGTGGGCGAACGTCGTGCGGTGGGAGATGCGCACGCGACTCTTCCTGCGCACCACGGAGTTCCTCTGGCAGGAGGGCCACACGGCGCACGCCACGGCGGAGGAGGCCGAGGAGGAGACACTCCTCATCCTGGGCCTCTACCGGAAGTTCATGGAGGAGTGGATCGCGATGCCGCCGCTCACCGGGCTGAAGTCGGACTCCGAGAAGTTCGCCGGCGCAGTCCGCACCTACGGCTGCGAGGCGATGATGCAGGACGGGAAGGCCCTGCAGGCCGGCACGTCGCACTTCCTCGGCCAGAACTTCGCCAGGCAGTTCGACCTCAAGTTCCAGTCCGAGGCCGGGCAGGAGGAGTATGCCTGGAACACCTCGTGGGGCGTCTCCACGCGGCTGGTCGGCGGCATGGTGATGAGCCACGGCGACGACAATGGGCTGATCGTGCCGCCGCGCCTCGCGCCGGTGCAGGCCGTCATCGTGCCGATCCTCGGAGGTGACAAGGACGCCGAGATCCACGAGAAGGCCGACGAGGTCGCCGGGCACCTGACCAGGGTCGGCGTGCGCGTGAAGATCGACCGTCGCGAGAATCTGTCCGCCGGCGCCAAGTACTACGAGTGGGAGCGCAAGGGCGTCCCGTACCGCATCGAGATCGGACCGAAGGATCTCGCGAAGGGCTCGCTCGCGCTCGTGCGACGAGTCACCCCCGAAGGCGAGAAGCGGAAGGCGTTCCTCCCGGAGGACCGCGTGATCGCCGAGCTGCCGGGCCGGCTCGAGCAGTTCCAGGCGGATCTGCTGGACGCGGCGCGGGCGCGGCGGGACGAGAGCTCCGTCCGGGGCGTGAAGAGCATCGACGAGCTGGCAGAGGCCCTCGACGGTGGGGCCGGCTTCGTCTACACGGGCTGGAACGGCGATCCAGCGGTCGAGGAGGCCGTGAAGGACCGCACGAAGGCGACGATCCGCGCGATCCCGGATCAGGAGTTCCGCTCGGATACGGCACCGGAGAAGTGTGTGTCCGGTGAGGGCGTCGCAAAGCACGAGGTCGCGTGGGCGAGGGCGTACTGATGGCCGGGCGGGGGCGATGAGCCACGAGCACGATCGGGTCCTGATCCTCGACTTCGGCTCCCAGTTCACCAAGCTCATCGCCCGGAGGATCCGAGAGGAGCGGGTCTACTGCGAGATCCATCCGCCCACGGTGTCCACGGAGTGGATCCACGAGTGGGCCCCGTCGGCGATCATCCTCTCGGGAGGCCCCTCGTCCGTCTACGATGAAGGTGTCCCGTCCACGGATGCGGCGCTCCTCCGCGCGGGCTACCCGGTCCTGGGCATCTGCTACGGGATGCAGCTCATCGCGCAGTTCGAGGGCGCGAAGGTCGAGCATGGCAAGCGCGAGTACGGACGAGCCGAGCTCGAGATCTCTACACCCGAGGGTATCTTTGCCGGCTTCGAGCCGGGCGAGGGCACGACGGTGTGGTGCTCACACGGCGACCACGTCGACGTGCCGCCACCGGGCTACGAGACGCTGGCGTCCACCGAGGGGCTTCCCGTCGCGGCCTTCCGCGCCAAGGACCGGCCGATCTATGCCGTGCAGTTCCACCCGGAGGTCGCGCACACGCACCGCGGTGACGAGATCCTCTCGAACTTCCTCTTCAACGTGGCGAAGTGCCGGCCGACCTGGACCGCGGGCGCGTTCATCGATGACACCGTGGAGCGGATCCGGGAGCAGGTCGGTGACGGGACGGCCATCTGCGGCCTGTCTGGAGGCGTCGACTCCTCCGTGGCCGCGGTCCTCGTGCACCGAGCCATCGGCGACCGGCTGACGTGCATCTTCGTGGACCACGGGCTCCTCAGGAAGCACGAGCGCGAGCAGGTCGAGCGCCTCTTCCGAACGCATTACGATCTGAAGCTCGTGGTCGAGGAAGTTTCCGAGGCATTCCTTTCCGACCTGGCCGGAATCGAAGATCCCGAGGCGAAGCGGAAGGCAATCGGTGGTCGCTTCATCGAGGTCTTCGACGAGACCGCCGCCCGTGAGGGAACCGGCGCCACCTTCTTGGTGCAAGGCACCCTCTATCCGGACGTGATCGAGTCCGTGTCGGCCGGCGGGCCGTCGGTGACCATCAAGACACACCACAACGTCGGGGGGCTCCCCGAAGACGTGCCCTTCGAGCTCATCGAGCCACTCCGCGAGCTCTTCAAGGACGAGGTGCGGCAGGTCGGACGGGAGCTCGGACTCCCCGAGGAGTTCGTCGGCCGCCACCCGTTCCCGGGGCCCGGCCTGGCGATCCGCATCCTGGGCGAGGTCACGCCCGAGCGGCTCGAGGTGCTCCGCGAGGCGGACGCGATCTTCCTCGAGGAGATCCGTGGAGCCGGCCTCTACGACGAGATCTGGCAGGCCTTCGCGGTGTTGTTGCCGGTGCGCTCGGTGGGGGTGATGGGCGATGCGCGGACGTACGAGAACGTCCTCGCCTTGCGGGCGGTCACGTCGCGCGACGGCATGACGGCCGACTGGTATCCGTTTCCGCATGACGTGCTGGGCCGGATCTCCACCCGCATCATCAACGAGGTCAAGGGCGTGAACCGCGTGACCTACGACGTCAGCTCGAAGCCGCCGGCCACCATCGAGTGGGAGTAGCGGGGCCGGCCATCACTCGGGAACGATGGCGTCGGCCTCGATCTCGATGAGCATGTCGGAGTGGATCAGCCGGCTGACCTCGACCATCGTGGTCGCCGGCGGATGGTCTCCGAAGACTTCGGCGTGGGCGCGTCCGTAGCTCTCCCAGCGGTCGATGTGCGTCACGTACATCCGCGTGCGGGTGACGTGCTCGAGCCCAGCTCCGAGGTCCGACAGCGCGCGCTCGATGATCTCGAGACACCGGACCGCCTGCTTGTAGCCGTCGCCGTGGCCATGGATGCTCCCGTCTTCGTTGACCGCCGCGGTGCCGGTCACGAAGATTCGGTCGCCCGCGCGGAGGGCGCGGCAGTAGCCTACCCGACTCTCCCACGGGGCCCCGCTGAACGAGCGTTGGAATGCCATTTGCAGCTCCCATGAATTCGTAGATCTCGAAAACGACGTTCACGCGACCGGTCGACCCTGGCAACGCGTTGTCCGGGTCCCCACACCCAACCACCCCCTTCTCGGAGGACTCCTTGCGACTCACCCTGATGGCCGCCCTCGCTCTGGCGCTCTTCGCCACCCCCGCCGCTGGACAGATCGCGTGGGACAGCCCGGCGCTCATGAGCCCTGCCGTCCCGTCCGGCTTCAGCCTCTTCGCAGTCAATCCGGCCGGAGGTGACTTCGGGGCGCTCGGCACGTTCCGACACGCGGCCGGTCCGGTCGGTCTCGGCTACCGCGCGGCCGTCGCCGACGAGAGCGGCTCGGGCGACCTGGCCTTCTCGGGAGGGATCGACGTCTCGGGTCTGCTGGCCCGAGGCGTGGAGGGCTCCGAGGTCGACGTGATCTGGTGGGCCGGAGGCGGCGTCGGGATCGGCACCGAGACGCTGTTCACGGCCCCGCTGGGCATCGTCCTCGGCTGGACAGGGCGCGGCGGTGAGGTGGTGCTCAGCCCGTATGGCGGCGCGCACGTCGTGCTGGACCTCACGTCCGCGGACGGGGATGCCCTGCGATTCGACGGCGTCGTCGACCTGGGCCTGGATCTGGTGCTCGACTCGGGCTGGACGATCCGATTCGGCGCCAGCTTGGGCGACCGTGAGTCCCTCGCCCTGGGCGTGAGGCTGCCTGGCGGCGGCTGAGCCGTCAGCCCCCGGGGCGCCTCGCCGAGTCGGGAACGGGCGGGAGCGCCTCGATGCGGTTCTCGACCTCGGCCCAGAGCTCGTTCATGTAGTGGAGCTCGGCGCCGTATGCGTCGACGAATTCGAGGAGGCTCTCCTCGTCGACGCCGTGGCGCGCCAGGATCTCCTCGCGGTGCTCGGCGGACAGCGTGAGATCACGGTTTCCGACCGCCTGGGAGCGAAGGTCCACGTAGGTCGAGATGAACGTCTCGCGGTCGATGACGCCCTCGACGACAGGCACCTCGTCGTTTCCGCCGCACGCCAGGGGCACGAGCAGCAGCGCGGCACCGAGCAGGGGCCTGGCACGGCGCTTGTGTCGTTTGGTGTCGGCCATGCGCATTGGTATCCCCGAAGAGGGGTGAGGATCCTTGCAACTATGCCACGCCGAGCTAGCCTTCAGTATCTGCGTGGTCGCGAACTCCCGGAGTAAGCCATGAAGCGTCGTCCGACCTCCCTGATTCTGGCGCTGATCGCCGTCGTGGCGGCATGCGCCGTGAACCCTGCCACCGGAGAGCGTGAGCTCATGCTGGTGAGCGAGAGCCAGGAGATCTCGATGGGCCGCGAGGCCGATCCGCAGGTCAGAGCCTCCATGGGCGTGGTCGACGATCCCGAGCTCCAGGCTTACGTCTCGCGCATCGGACAGGACCTCGCGGCCATCTCCGAGCGCCCGGATCTGCCGTGGACCTTCACCGTCATCGACGATCCCGTGGTGAACGCCTTCGCGCTCCCCGGAGGGTTCATCTACGTGACGCGGGGCATCCTCGCCCAGTTCGAGAGCGAAGCCGAGCTCGCCGGTGTGCTGGGGCACGAGATCGGACACGTGACGGCCCGACACTCGGCGAGTCAGATGAGCCGTCAGCAGCTCCAGCAGCTCGGCCTCGGCGTCGGCATGATCTTCTCCGAGACCGTGCGGGAGTACGGCGGACTCGCGGCCGCCGGCCTGCAGCTGCTGAATCTCCGATACTCACGCGGGGACGAGAGTCAGGCGGACAGGCTCGGGCTGCGCTACATGGCACGGAGGGGGTACGACCCGGACGCCATGATCGGCGTCTTCGACATGCTCGCCCAGGTGAGCGGCTCCGCCGAGAGCCGCGCTCCGGAATGGCAGCTCACGCACCCCTATCCGGAGAACCGCGAGGCGACCATCCGTCAGCAGATCGCCGAAGGGGGCTATGCGGCCGGAGGCACCGTGAATCACGACGCCTACCTGGATCGGATCGACGGCCTCGTCTACGGGGAGAATCCTCGCGAGGGCTTCTTCCAGGGCGCGAGATTCCTGCACCCCGAGCTCGAGCTCGAGCTTACATTCCCGTCCGGCTGGAGCACGGTGAACCAGCGCGAGGTGGTCGGCGCAGTGGCGCCCGCCGAGGACGCGGTCGTCATGCTCGGGCTGGTGGAGGACGCAAGCGCTCCGGAGGCCGAGCTGCGCGACTTCCTCTCTCAGGAAGGCATGAGCGGGGGCTCGATTCGCGAAGACGGCTCGGGTGCGGTCGAGCGGGTGCGGGCGGAGTTCGAGGCGACGACGGAGAACGGCGCGATCCGGGGTGAAGCCGCATTCGTCCGGTACGCGGGCCGCGTGTATCGGCTGCTGGGCTATTCGCCTTCGGCGCGGTGGAGCGCGTACTCGGGCGCGATCGCCGCGTCCATCTCGAGCTTCCAGCCGGTCACGGACCCGGCGATCCTCGGAGTGCAGCCGCTTCGACTGGACATCGTCACGCTGCCGGGTGCCATGTCCCTGAACACGTACGTCTCGCGGAATCCCACCCCGGTCGACGTCGACGCGCTGGCGGCGCTGAACCGCACGGACCCGGGCGCGGTCCTCAGCGCCGGGACGCGCATCAAGACGGTCATCGGAGAGCCGCTGCCGAACTAGTCGCGCCTGGTCGCGCTCCTCGGACCACACGCTCCCGGGTCGGCCCGCGCCGGTGGCCCGAATCTTGAGTATTTACATAGGCAGAACCGGGCATGGCTGCCGAAATGGCAGCACGACGACGTCCGGGCCTGACAGAGACGGAGCCAGACATGCTGAGCGCAGATAGATTGACGGTCAAAGCGGCGGAAGCCCTTCAAGCGGCGGCCCTCGACGCCCGCAAACGGGGGAACGCGGAAGTCCACGGGGTCCACCTGTTGAACGCCCTCCTGCAACAGGAAGAGGGCATCGTGGTCCCCATTCTCCAGAAGCTCGAGGTGTCCCCCGGGCTCGTGCAGCAGCGTGCCCAGGAGGCGATCGACCGGATGGCCCGCGTGGAGGGCGGGGCGGAACCGAACCTCTCGAGGGATCTGAGGACCGCGCTCGACCAGGCTCAGGACGTCTCACGTGAGCTCGGTGACGAGTACGTCTCCACGGAGCACCTCCTGCTCGCGCTGACCGGCGAGAAGGACGATGCGGGACGCATCCTCCGGGACGCCGGGGCCACGCTGGCGGAGGTGCGCGAAGCCCTCGAGGCCGTCCGGGGATCGCACCGCGTGACGGATCAGACGCCCGAGGAGAGCTACCAGGCCTTGGAGCGCTATTCGCGCGATCTGACGGAGCTGGCGCGGCGAGGGAAGCTGGACCCGGTCATCGGGCGCGACGAGGAAATTCGCCGGGTCATCAAGGTCCTCGCGCGGCGCACGAAGAACAATCCGGTCCTCATCGGGGAGCCGGGCGTGGGCAAGACGGCCATCGTCGAGGGGCTCGCGCAACGCATGGTCGAGGGGGATATCCCGACCTCGCTGGCCGACAAGAAGCTCTTGCAGCTCGACATCTCCGCGATGCTCGCCGGAGCCAAGTACCGCGGCGAGTTCGAGGAGCGCATGAAGGCGGTGCTCAAGGAGATCACCGAGGCCGAGGGCCGGTACGTGATCTTCATCGACGAGATGCACACGATCGTGGGCGCCGGCGCGGCGGAGGGTGCCGTGGACGCGGGCAACATGCTCAAGCCGGCGCTGGCGCGGGGTGAGCTGCGCGTCGTGGGCGCCACCACGCTCGACGAATACCGCAAGCACATCGAGAAGGACCCGGCTCTGGAGCGACGCTTCCAGCCGGTCTACGTCGCGCCACCGTCGGTGGAGGACGCGATCGCCATCCTGCGTGGGCTCAAGGAGAGGTACGAGGTCCACCACGGAGTTCGCATCTCGGACGACGCGGTCATCGCGGCTGCGAAGCTGTCCGACCGCTACATCGGCGGCCGCTTCCTGCCCGACAAGGCGATCGACCTGATCGACGAGGCCGGCAGCCGTCTGCGCATCGAGATCGACTCGCTGCCGCAGGAGATCGACGAGGTCGAGCGCCGTATCGTGCAGCTCGAGATCGAGCGCCAGGCGTTGCAGAAGGAGACCGACGCTCCGGCCCTCGAGCGCAAGAAGGCGATCGAGGCGGAGCTGGCCGAGCTGCGAGAGAAGAGCCAGGGGATGAAGGCCAAGTGGCAGGCCGAGAAGGACGTTATCGAGGAGATCCAGGCGTTCCGCACGAGAGTCGACGAGCTGCGAGTGGAGGCCGATCGCGCGACCCGCACGGGGGACCTCAACCGAGCGGCCGAGATCAACTACGGTGAGATCCCGAAGGCCGAGGCCGAGGTCGAGACGCTGCAGAAACGCCTCGACGAGCTCCAGAAGGACCAGAAATTCCTCAAGGAGGACGTGGAGGCGGACGATATCGCGGCGGTGGTCGCCGAGTGGACGGGGATTCCCGTGACGCGGCTCATGGAGTCGGAGCGTCATCGGCTGACGCACCTCGAGGAGCACCTCGGAGAGCGGGTCATAGGCCAGGACGAGGCCGTGAAGGCGGTCTCCAACGCGGTGAGGCGTGCGCGAGCCGGACTCCAGGACCCGGACCGTCCGGTCGGCTCGTTCATCTTCCTCGGGCCCACCGGAGTCGGCAAGACGGAGACCGCTCGGGCGCTCGCCGAGTTCATCTTCGACGACGAGCGGGCCATGGTCCGCATCGACATGTCGGAGTACATGGAGAAGCACGCGGTCGCCCGGCTCATCGGCGCGCCTCCCGGATACGTGGGATACGAGGAGGGCGGTCAGCTGACGGAGGCCGTGCGCCGCAGGCCTCACGCGGTAGTGCTCTTCGACGAGATCGAGAAAGCACACCCCGACGTCTTCAACGTGCTGCTCCAGATCCTCGACGACGGACGCCTCACGGACGCCCAGGGAAGGACGGTCGACTTCCGCAACGTCGTGATCCTCATGACGTCCAACATCGGGAGCCAGTACATCCTCGAGCATGCGAGGACGGGCGACTGGGACGAGATCGAGGAGCAGGTCCGGAGCCAGCTCAACCTGCACTTCCGGCCCGAGTTCCTGAACCGTGTCGACGACGTGGTCGTCTTCCGGCCGCTCGGAGAGGCGCAGCTGACGAAGATCGTGGACCTGCAACTGAAGCGGGTGGAGAAGCTGGCGGACGACCTCGGGGTCGAGATCGAGGTCTCCGACGCGGCGAGACACTTCCTCGCAAGGGAAGGCTACGATCCGGTCTTCGGAGCTCGTCCGCTCAAGCGGGCGATCCAGCGGTTCATCCAGGACCCGCTGGCCCTGTTCCTCCTCGACGAAGAGGTGGCGCAGGGGACAGTGATCAAGGTCGATGTGGCCGAGAGCGGTGACCGGCTGGCGTTCGAGCCGGTCGCCCGGCCAACACCCGAGAAGGAAGGCGCGGAGACCCTTTCGACCTCTTAGGCTTTTGGAGAGATTCCTGAAACCTCCACCAAGCTCCGCGAGGGACCATGCTCCGCCCCCGTCCGGCAGGCCTCCTTCTCATCGTGGTACTCGCCTCGGGAGCGTGCTCTTCGAGCTCGCAGTACGCCCCCGTGGCCCCCGTGGCCGCTCAGCTTTCGCTCGAGCGGTTCCTGCAGGCCGCCAACGATCGAGATTTCCAGTCCATGGGCCGCTTGTTCGGCACACGGGACGGGTCGGTCATGGAGACCGGCAGCACGTTCAAGTGCGCGTTCAAGAAGATCGGGTCCTGGTTCGGTGGTTCCGCCTGCACCAAGAGGACCGAAGTCGAGATCCGCATGGACGCCATCGCCTCGATCATTCGGCACGAAGACTACCGGATCGTCCGCGAGGAGATGGTCGCCGGGCGCACGACGCCGACCCGGAGGCTCATCGTGGATCTCACGATCGACGGCGAGGCCGTGACCGCGGTCCCGTTCGTCGTGGTGCAGACCCACGAGGGCCGGTGGCTCGTCGAACAGGTGCCGCTCGAGCGCATCATGGCGGCCCGTTAGGGCGTCCGGCACGCTCGGGAACCGCGACGGATTGGGTGGACGAGGGCAGCGATGACCCTCGTGGACTCAGTCGTGTCGCTCGACCAGCTCGATGAGCACACCGCTTCCGGCGCGCGGATGCAGGAAGGCCACCTTGTGGCCGCGGGCGCCGGTGCGCGGCGCGCGGTCGATCAACTCGACGCCGTCGGCCTCCAGGCGCGCGAGATCGGCCAGGAGGTCTTCGGAGCGGTACGCGATGTGATGAAGGGCAGGACCCCGCCGGTCCAGGAACCGCCCGACGGTGGTTTCGGGGCCGAGCGGCTCGAGCAGCTCGATCCGGCCGACGAAGGCGACGCGCACGCCCTGGGCCCGGAGGGTCTCGGGCGGGGAGCAGACTTCCCCGGAAAGCAGCTCGAAGAGGGCGCGGCTCTCTTCGATGGAGTGGACGGCGACCGCCACGTGATCGATGGGGCGGCTCGTCTCCGAGACGGGAATCATCGCCGGATGCTACATTCGGCATAGAAAAGCGACAAGGAGAAGCGGTATGCCAACGAGTGAAGCCATCACCGAGATTACGGATGCGAACTTCGCCGGAGAGGTCGAGAAGGGCGAAGGTCTGCACATGATCGATTTTTGGGCCACGTGGTGCGGGCCCTGCCGGCTGATCGCGCCGATCGTGGCCGAGCTGGCGGACGAGTACGAGGACAAGGGTTTGCACGTCGGCAAGCTCGATGTGGACTCGAATCCCCAGACGACGGCGCGCTTTCGGGTCATGTCGATCCCGAGCGTGCTGTTCTTCAAGGACGGCGAGCAGGTCGACCAGGTGGTCGGAGCCGTGCCGCGGGCCGTGCTCGAGGAGAAGATCCAGCAGCATCTGTAGGTCGAGCGTGACGAGCGGGTGTAGTGGCTGACCGGGGCATGGGTACGCTCTTCGTGGTCAGCACCCCGATCGGGAA